>JANNKN010000046.1:0-1415 GCA_031396315.1 Deltaproteobacteria bacterium | reverse complement strand
CTGAACCTCGCGGCGGGCGCGGGCTACTCGTTCATCGACGGCGAGAAATTCGACCTGCGCGGACGCGCAGGCTTCGGCGCCACGAAGACTTTCGGCGCGCCGGGCAACGACGAGTGGGTGCCGGAAGCGGTGCTCGGCCTCGAGAGCGAATGGCTGCCCGCAGAGCGGCAGAAGATCACGGCCTACACGACCTTTTATCCGTCGCTCTCGGAGGGCGGCGAGTTCCGCAATCTGAGCGGCGTCGACTGGTCGCTGAGGATCTCCCAGGGCATCGGCCTCTCGCTCAACCTCGGCGTGCAGAACGAGTACGAGAGCGATGTGCCCGCGGGCATCGAGCAGAACGATTTGCTCTACCGCGCGGCGCTCTTGTACGACTTCTAGGCCCTCGCGGGGAGCGCCTCGGTGCTGCCAGCCGCGGCGCCTTTCAACGCGCCGCAGTCTCGGTGTAACGTGTTCAATCCCGTGACCCCCGAGGAGGCTGCCCATGGCCAAGATGCCGAGCAACAAAGTCTTGAAGGACCTGCACCTGCGCATGGTGCGAATCCGGATCTTCGAGGAAGAGGCCGGCAAGCTGATGGAGAACGGCAAGGTCCCCGGCGCGCTGCATCTCTACGTCGGGCAGGAAGCCGTCGCCGCGGGCGTGATGGTGAACCTCACGGACCAGGATCAGATCACGAGCACGCATCGCGGGCACGGGCATCTCGTCGCGAAGGGCGGCGAGTTCAAGCCGATGTACGCGGAGCTGTTCGGCCGCTCGACCGGCTATTGCAAGGGCAAGGGCGGCAGCATGCACATCTCCAACATGGACGTGGGCATGCTCGGTGCGAACGGCATCGTCGGAGCCGGCCCGCCGATCGCCGTGGGCGCCGCCTTCAGTAACAAGTACCGCGGCACCAAGCAGGTGGCGGCGACCTTCTTCGGCGACGGCGCCTCGAACGAGGGCGCCTTCCACGAGGCCGCGAACATGGCGGCGCTCTACAAGCTGCCGATCGTGTTCGTGTGCGAGAACAACGGCTACGGCGAGTACACGTCGCAGGCGAATCATCAGGCGATCAAGGACGTCGCCGACCGTGCGGCGGGCTACGGCATGCCCGGCGTGATCGTCGATGGCATGGACGTGATCGCGGTGTACGAGGCCGCGGGCGAGGCGATCGAGCGCGCGCGCAAGGGCGCCGGGCCGACGCTGCTCGAGTGCAAGACCTATCGCTTCTACGACCACGTCGGCGTGCGCGGCATGGGCATGGCCTACCGCAGCGACGACGAAGTGCTCGCGTGGAAGAAGCGCGACCCGATCCCGATGCTCGAGGGGCGCATGGCCGAGCTCGGCGTGATGTCGGCAGACGAAGCCGCCGCCATTCACGCGCGCGTGAAGGTGGAAGCGGCGGAGGGGATCGCGTTCGCCGAGGCGAGCCCGT
>JANNKN010000028.1:0-17027 GCA_031396315.1 Deltaproteobacteria bacterium | reverse complement strand
GGCCGAGCCGAGGCACCAGCCAGCTCGCGCCGAACGAGGGGAGCACGCTCACGCGCAGGCGCGTCGTAGCGCCGCGCGGGGGCGCGAGCGCGCGCGTCGCAAAATCGAGCGCGTCGAAGGCATCGCGCAGTGCCGGCAGGTAGCGCGCGCCCGGCTCGGTGAGGCGCAGCGCGCGGTGCAGGCGCACGAACAGCTTCACGCCGAGCGCGTCCTCGAGCGCGCGCACCTGATGACTGATCGCGCCTTGGGTGACGTGAAGCTCCGCAGCCGCGCGCTTGAACGAGAGCAGGCGCGCCGCGGCCTCGAAGGCGCGCAGCGCGTTCAACGGAGGAAGGTTGCGGCGCATCGCACGAGCAAACCTAATCCAAGCCGCGAGAACTTTTCCTTCGACGCGCGCGAAACGCGCAGGTATCTGCTCTCCGCATGCTCACGCTCTACGACTACCTCGAATCCGGCAACGCCTACAAGGTCCGGCTGCTGCTCCAGCTGCGCGCGGTCCCGTTCCGCCGCATCGAGCTCGACATCCTGAAGCGCGAGACGCGTACGCCCGCTTTTCTCGCGAAGAATCCGAACGGACGCATCCCGGCGGTCGAGCTCGAGGACGGCCGCGTGCTGTTCGAGTCGAACGCGATTCTCGCGTACTTCGCGGAAGGCACTCCGTTCGCGGGCAAAGACGCCTGGGAGCGTGCGCAAATCTTGCAGTGGATGTTCTTCGAGCAATACAGCCACGAGCCGAACGTCGCGACGCTGCGCTTCTGGCACTTCGCGAAGCTGCTTCCGACGAAGACCGCCGCCGAGCTCGAGGCGAAGCAGCAAGCGGGCCACGCGGCGCTCGCCGTGATGGAGCAGCACCTCGCGTCGCGCACGTTCTTCGTGGGCGAACGCTTCACGATCGCGGACATCGCGCTGTTCGCGTATACGCACGTCGCAGGCGAGGGCGGCTTCGCGCTCGCGCGCTTCCCCGCCCTGCAGCGCTGGATTGCGCGCGTCGAAGCGCAGCCGCGCTTCGTGCCGATCCACGAAGACTTCGGCGTGCCGGCATCGCCCGTACCGTGACGCGACTCAGCCCCGCGCGAGCATCCCGCCGAGAATTCCGCACGCGGTCACGAAGCCGAACACGGCGCAGCCGAGAGCAATGCGCCCCGCGAGCCGATGCCGCGCGAGCGCTTCGCGCGGCGCGACCGGATCGTTCGCGTTCTGGGTCACGCGGCGCGTCTTCGCGAGTCGACGGCCGAGCACGAGCGCGGTAACGCCTGCCACCAGCATCGAGGCGACGAAGGCCTCGTGGATGTAGAGGTTCGCGCGCGCGCCGCCCGACCACGCGCCCACCGTTTCGCCTCCGATCAGCGCGACCTTCGCGACGTACGCGACCAGGAACGCGACGATCCAGAAGCCCGCCCACGTCATCGCGCGCCGATGGTCGTCGATGCGGTTCGCGCGAATCGCGCGCCAGCCGCGCGCGCCGAGGCCGAGCACGAGCGCCATGTTCACGAGGGCCCAACACCAGAAGAGAAGCTTCGGATTCATCGCTGGCTTACGGTAGAACACGTTCCAGTTCGCGCGCAGCTTTCGTCGCGAAGGAGAACGCTTGAGCCAGCCGACGCCGCCGATGCCGATCGATCTGCTGGACGGCGATTTCTATGCGCGGGATCCGCACGCCGCGTTTCGCTGGATGCGTGCAAACGCGCCGGTGTATTGGGACGAGAAGAACCGCGTCTGGGGGATCACCCGACACGCACACGTGCAGGAAGTCGCCAAAGCGCCGCAGCTCTTCTGCAGCGGGGGAGGGTCGAGGCCAGACTCGCCGCCGATCCCGTCGATGATCAACATGGACGATCCGCTGCATCGCCGCCGGCGCGCGCTCGTGAACAAGGGCTTCACGCCGCGCCGGGTCGAAGCGCAGGAGCAGCAGGCGCGCACGGCGAGCCGGCGCCTGCTCGACGCAGTGGCCGCGCGCGGCACCTGCGACTGGGTGCACGACGTCGCGCGGCATCTGCCGATGATCATGATCGGCGACATGCTCGGTGTCGCGGAGGAGGATCACGAGCAGCTGCTGAAGTGGTCCGACGACATGCTGCTCGGCACCAATGCGAATGCGGCGCCGGAGGTGCGGGCCGCTGCGATGCAGGCCGGTGTCGCCTGGATCACCTATCACGCGCGCGTGGTCGCGGACCGCCGCGCGAAGCCGCCCGGCGACGACCTGTTCAGCGCGCTCGTCTACGCGGAGATCGCTGGCGAGCGGCTCGACGACGAGGCGCTGCGGCAGGAGGCGCTGCTGATCCTGATCGGCGGCGACGAGACCACGCGCCACGTGCTCACCGGCGGGCTGTACGAGTTGTTACGGAACCCGGCGCAGCAGGCAGCGCTCGTGCGCGATCCGAGCCGGATCCCGCTGGCGGTCGAGGAGATGCTGCGCTGGGTTTCGCCAATCCAGAACATGAACCGCAGCGCGACGCGCGCGCTCGAGTTCCACGGCGCGAAGATCAAAAAGGGCGACAAGTTGCTGCTGCTCTATCCCTCCGCGAACCGCGACGAAGCGGTGTTCGCCGAGCCGGACCGCTTCGACACCGCGCGTGAGCCGAACGAGCACCTCGCCTTCGGCGGTTATGGCCCGCACTTCTGCCTGGGCGCCTCGCTCGCTCGCCTCGAGCTGCGCGTCATGTTCGAGGAGCTGCTCGCGCGTCTCCCGGACGTGGCGCTCGCAAGCGACCAAAAGCCCGAGCTGCGGAAATCCAACTTCATCGTCGGCTTCGAGAAGCTCCCGATCCGCTGGACACCGACGAAGTGAGGGCGGCACACTCACCGCGGGAGCGAAGCTAAGACCGAGAGGCGCCGCCTCGTGAAACTGAAGTCAGGGATGCGCACCCACTTCGCGGCGCGACATCACCAAGCCAGGGGCCGCTGGGCTGGTGGATCGCGTGTTTCGAGGCGGCTCTCCTCCCGGCGAAGGCATGACACCACGCGGATCACTCGGCACGCTGTGAACTGATTCACAGCCAGGCAATTCATTCGCGTCGATTGGAGCTTCCATTGGCCTATCACCCGTTGCGCGTACGAGAGGTCGTGCGCGAGACCCACGACACGTTTTCCTACGTGTTCGACGTCCCCGCCTCGCTGGCCGAGCGCTTCCGCTATCGCGCCGGGCAGTTCCTCACCTTCAAGGTGCCGACGCCGAGCGGCGAGCTGCTGCGCTGTTACTCGCTCTCGAGCGCGCCGGAGACGGACGCCGCACCCCAGGTGACGGTGAAGCTCGTGCCCGGCGGCCGCGGCTCGGGCTGGTTTCACGGGAGCGTGCAGGCGGGCGCCGTACTGGAAGTGATGCAGCCTGCCGGCCGCTTCGTGCTGCACGACGGCGATCGCCCGCTGCTGCTGTTCGCCGGCGGCAGTGGAGTCACGCCGATCCTCTCGCTGATCAAGTCTGCGCTCACGACCACGCAGCGGCGCATCCGCCTGTTCTACGCCAACCGCGACGCCGCTTCCGTGATCTTTCGCGCCGAGCTGAGCGCGCTCACGGCGAAACACGGCGCGCGGCTCGAGTGGATCCAACACCTCGACGCCGAGCTGGGGCTCACTTCGCGACCGGAGATCGAGCGCGCGCACGCCGGCTACGAGCAGGCGGATGCGTACCTGTGCGGCCCCGGGCCGTTCATGGAGCTCGTCGAGCAGGCGCTGCTCGCCCACGGCCACTCGCGCGATCACCTGTGGATCGAACGCTTCGAAGGCGTCGGTGAGCACTCGCAGGCGGGGTCCGCCGCCGCGCCCGTCGCGGCGAAGGGGGCGAGCGCGGGCGGCGTACCGAGCGAAGTCGTGGTGCACCTCGACAAGACCGTTCACCGCATCCCGTATGCGAAGGGACAGAGCCTGCTCGCAGCGGCGCGAAAGGCCGGGCTGGCCGCGCCGTTCGCGTGCGAAGAGGGCTACTGCGGCTCGTGCGCTGCCAAGCGCCTGCGCGGCACCGTGACGATGCTCGCCAACGACGTGTTCACGCCCGAGGAGGTCGCGCAGGGCTGGATCCTGACCTGCCAAGGCCACGCCGAAGGCGACGAGTGCGAGATCAGCTGGGACGTGTGATGGCCAACGCGCTCCACGAACTCCATGGCGTGCGCGTGCTCGAGATCGCGAGGGACGGCCCAACGCTGCGCAGCGATCGCGATGCCCTCGATCTGATCGGCGAAGCCTTCGGGCACCGGCCGGATTGGATCGCGCTGCCAGTCGCGCGGATGGGCGACGAGTTCTTCCAGCTCCGCACGCGCATTCTGGGCGAGGTGGTGCAGAAGTTCGTGAACTACGGGCTGAGCGTCGCGATCGTCGGCGACGTGTCGCGCCAGGTGGCCGCGAGCGACTCGCTACGCGGCTTCGTGAGCGAAGCCAACCGCGGCCGCAGCGTCTGGTTCGTCGCGAGCGTCGAGGCGCTCGGCGAGCGGCTCGCGCCGCGCTAGCCACGCGACTTCTGGCGCTCAGCGTCACCATCGCGCAGCCGTAGGGTTCGACCCCACCACACCGATCTCGCGCAGGATCCCTCAAGCGGTCGCGCTGCCTGGCCGAGGAAACGAGCACCGCTGCGCCCGCGCCAAAAAACCTGGAGACACTGCATGTTCCGACGCTCATTGCCCGCTGCCTTCACTCTGCTGATGACCTCTCTCCCAGCGGCAGTTCCTGCGCAGGCGGCGGATGTGACGACGGTGAGCCTCGACGTGACCGTCACGCGCAGTTCGCTCGTCTCGGACGAGATCTCGGTGGAGTTTCGGGTTACCGGCACGGGCCTGAACAACGGCACGCTCACGCAGCCGATCACGGGCGCACTTCCGATCACGCTCCCGAAGGTCGGCGCCGACCTCGTGCTCACGGACTCGTTCGCGAACACGTCCGAGCTGAACACCTTTCTGCCGAGCGGCAACTACGTGCTGCGCATCAACAACGACACGGTGCTGGCGACGCTCGCCTACGCGCGGCCGGTCGTCCCGTCGCCGGCGATCTCGTCGCCGGCTGCGGGCGACACCGTGCCGCCCGGGCCGATCGAGATCGAGTTCACGGCGTGCCCGGTCTGCAACTTGTCCGGCGACTCGGTCGAGGCCGTGCTCGAGGATGACGGGGCAGTGGCGCTCGACGAGGAGACTCTGCTCGCGAGCAGTACGAGCTGGATTCCGCAGGGCACAGCTGGCGCCCTCGACCTGCCCGAGGACTCAGCCTTCGTCGCGCGCGTGACGCACACCGCGCTGCGCGAAGCGACGACGGCGGTGACCGATGACGACGACAACCTCGTCTTCAGCCACGAGTTCGTGCAGTCGGACGAGCTCGATTTCAATACCGGCTTCAGTCGGCCCGCAGGCCATGTTTGCCTCGCGGCGAACTACGCGACACCGCCCCCGGGCTGCACGCTCGTGACGGATCCGCTGCTCCAGGTGCTCGATCCGAGCGGCGTGTTCTCGACGCAGGTGGCCGGGCACGATCTCGATTTCATCGTCAGCGTCGCTGCAAACGGCGTGCTCAGCGGCTCCGCGACGGCCGACCTCGACGACGACGGCTCGCAGGAAACGAGCTCCAGCCCGATCAAGGGCAAGCTGGTCGGCAAGCAGGGCGAGCTGCGCTCGAAGCTGGCATTCGCGCTCAATAATTCGGCCCTCTCCGCGAAGCTCAAGCTGAAGCGGAGCGACGTGCTCTCGATCCCCGGCAACACGCTGGCCACGACGCAACGCGCGACCGGCTCGATCGGCGGCAGCAAGATCAAGGAGTCGACGCCCTCGAGCGGCGCGCTTCCCTTTGCGCCGCTCGGCTGGCTGCTCGAGTTCGACGTCGACGACCTCGCCCCCGTGCAGAACGCGCTCCTGACGCTCGAGGGCGGACGCAGCGTCGCGCTCACCGGGAAGAACAAGTTCAAGCTCGGGTCGGGCCAGTCGACCGTAAAGCTTCAGTCCGCAGGCAAAGCGGTTCGGCTCGAGCTCAGCAAGGTGAGATTCGACGACTCGACGAGTCCCGTGAGCATGAGCGGGGGCAGCGTGAGCCCGCGCATCCTCGGTCAAAGCGGCAAGGCGACGCTTCCGTAGCGCCCGTCGCCAGGGGGCGACGCGAACGCCCGTGGTAGGTCAGGCGAGCTTCGCCTTCGAGATCTTGACGTCGAAGCGCTCGGTGATCTGGGCGTTCTTTCGCACGGCCTTCTCGCTCGTGTAGAGCAGCTTCTTGCCGGTCGTATCGAAGATGCGGATGTAGAGGTCGGGCTCGGTCTCTTCGAGGTCGCGGAAGTGTGCTTCCGTGTAGGAGATCTCGAACTTGCCGGCGGCGTCGGTCAGGGTGTCGCCGAGCTTGTCGTCGAAAATCAGGTCCTTGTCGAAGGCGCGCACGCGCAGCCCCACGAGCGGCTTTCCAGATTCCTCTTCGACGACGGTTCCGATCACGCGCATGGGCGCCTCCTGAAGGGGGGCATCGTATGGCGGGCGCTTCCCGCGGGCAAGCGAAAAGTCCGTCGCTGCAGCGCACGGCGACGCTCGGTCGGCGCGGACCGCGTAGTTCGACCCGTTTTCGCGGTGCCCGAGCCGGCCTTGCTGGCTCTGCTCGGCGCTGCGCGGGCGGCGACACTCACCACGCGGCTGCGCCGAGGCTCGCTCAGAACGCGCCCGAGCTGAGCTTTCGGCGCTGCGCGGACGCGACGAGCTCCGCCCAGATCGCCTCGTCGAGGGCGCGCGCTGCGGGCGTCGCGAGCGTCTCGACGTGGGCGTGGAGAGCGATCAGCAGCGTGCGCAACGCGCGATTGCTCGCATCGAGCACGGGCACGAGCAGGCTCGCATCGCGCGCTGCGGCGGCTTCGCGCAAGCGCGCGGCGAGCGCGGCGTCGGTGGCGATGCGCGCGCCCTGCGCGAACAGCGCGCGTAGCTCCGCGTTCTCTTCGACGCGGCGCGCTGCGGCGCGGTCGAACTCTTCGCGCACGGCGGCCGCGAGGCCCGCGAGGATCGCGACATTGGCCTGCCGGTAGCGCGGCTGCACGTTCGGCAGCACGTCATTCACGAGCGAGGCCGCGAGCTGCTCGAGCAAGCGCGTCGGGTCGGGCTTCACGCGAGCCTCCCCAACAAGTGCAGCGCGCTGCGATCCTGCGAGTTGGTGAGCAGCCCCGCCATCGCGAGGATGGGATCTTGGTTCTTGCCCGTCTGGTACTCACGCGCACTCGACACCCAGATGCCCTGGCCCTTCACGCACGAGAACAGCTCCCACCAGAGCAGCGCAGCGGGTTCGGCGCGCAAGCCGCTCGAGGCCTCCCAGTGACGCACCGCCTCGGGCTTCGGCAGCAGGCCGCCAGCGAGCTCGGGCGTCCCGTTCGTCCAGAGCGGGTTGATGCCCCAAGCGAGATCCTCGAGCGGATCTCCGAGGTGAGCCATCTCCCAGTCGAGAATCGCCCGGATCTCGCCGTTCGTGTCCGCCAGAAAATTTCCCGTTCGGTAGTCGCCGTGTACGACGGAGATTTTCTGCGCCGGCGGCGGCGGGCTCGCGCGCAAGCGGCGAATCACCGCGCGCATGATGGGTTGCGGCTCGAGCTCGTCCTCGTCGAGCACGCCCGCCCAATAATCGAGCTCGCGCCGCCAACACGCGTCCGCTGCGACGTCCGCCATCAGCCCAACAACTCCGAGCGCGTGCGGATCGACCTTCGCGATCTCACCGAGAATGCGCCACTTCTGCGCGCCGAGTTTCTCGCGGTGCTGCGCGTACGGCGGCGCGAGCAACGTGGCCGGTGACGCCTCGAGGCCCGTCAGTTCCTGCATCACACAAAACGCGTAATCGAGATGCGCGGGATCCTCCTCGAGCCAGATCGCTTCGGGCACGGGCACGGATGTGCGGAAGAACGCGGCGTAAGCGCCGAACTCGAGCTTGCGCTCGGTGTCGATCAGCGAGCCGGGCGGGTCGCGGCGCAGGATCAAGTGGCGCGACAGCGCTTCGCCGCCCTGCTCGTAGTGCAGCACGAGCCGGTAGGTCTCGCGCGAAGCGCCGCCGGGGATGCGATCGAGCCCACTCACGCGCACGCCGCTCGCGCCGGGCAGTCGGCGCGCCGCGTAAATGGCGAAGCGTTCGGCGAGATCGCTCATGCGCCGAGTCTTGCACGCACGCCGAGCGCGCGGCGAGGGGTGCGCGACGCCGCGCCGCTGCGGCACTCTTGGCGTGCAACGAGAAGGCACGTACGAAGCTCGGAACCTCCGCGCCCGCGAAGTCGCCGGCGTGCGCTGTTCCGGCCAGGAGATCACAACCGAGATGGACGTCTACGAAGCGCTCTACACCACGCGCGCGATGCGGCGCGTGAAGCCCGATCCGATCGCGTTGGATGTGCAGCAGCGCATCATGGACGCCGCGATTCGCGCGCCGAGCGGCGGCAACGCCCAGGGCTGGCGTTTCCTCTGGGTCGACGATGCGGCGCTCAAGGCGAAGCTCGGGCCGATTTATCGCGACTGTCTCTCGCGCCTCTGGTCGGGCGTCTACAAAGCGCGCGTCGAGGCCGCCGAGAAGGACCCCGATGCCCCGGGCAGCGCCGGCTTCCGGCGCATGCGCGCTTCGGCGATCTGGCTCGCGGATCACTTCGAGACGTATCCGCTGATCTTGTTCGCGTACGGGCAGGGCGACCCGACGGGCGGCTCGATCTTCCCCGCGGTGTGGAGCGCTCAGCTCGCAGCGCGCGCCGAAGGCATCGGCACCGCGCTCACCAGCGTGTTCGCGTTCCGGCTCGCGGAAGTCAACGAGTTGTTGGGCGTGCCGAAGGACGCGGGCTGGAACTTTCACGCCTGCGTCACCTTCGGCTACCCGACCGGCAAGTGGGGCGTCGCCCCGCGCGTGCCCGTGCACAAGGTCATGCATAGGAATCGGTGGGGTGAGGAGATCGGCTTCGAGGCGCCGCACGCGCTCTGGCCGCGGAGCTGAGGCGCCCGCCGAGCCCTCGCAAATTCTGATGCATTGAGGAAACTGCGCTCCCTATGGCCAAAGAAAAACCTGCTCCGAAGTCCGACGCTTTCTTTCAGTTCTCAGGCACGAAGGGCTACATCGCCTCTTCGTCGCTCGTCGACGCGGTGAACTGCGCGATCGCGCTCGAGCGGCCGCTGCTGATCAAGGGCGAACCGGGCACGGGCAAGACGCTGCTCGCTCAGCACGTCGCCGAGGGGCTCGGGCTCGCGATCGAACGCTGGCACATCAAGTCGACGACGAAGGCGCAGGAGGGCCTCTACGTCTACGACACCGTGCAGCGGCTCAACGACGCGCGCTTCGGTGAGGGCGACGTCGCGAACATCCGCACGTACATCCGAATGGGCCCGGCCGGCCGTGCCTTCCAGGCCGAAGAGCGCAAGGTGCTGCTGATCGACGAGGTGGACAAAGCGGATCTCGAGTTCCCGAATGACTTGTTGCGCGAGCTCGACGAGATGCGCTTCACGGTCACCGAGACGAGCGACGAGATCGTCGCGAAGCACCGCCCGATCGTGATCATCACCTCGAACAACGAGAAGGAGCTGCCCGACGCGTTCCTGCGCCGCTGCGTGTTCCATTTCATCGAGTTTCCCGAGCGCGAGCTGATGAAGCAGATCATCGCCGTGCACCATCCGCACTTGAAGGCGCAGCTACTCGATCAGGTGCTGATCAAGTTCTACTGGCTGCGCGAGCAGGGCGAGCTGCGCAAGAAGCCGTCCACCAGCGAGCTGATCGATTGGATCGCCGTGCTGCAGCGCTCGGGCATGAGCGCCGACGACATCGAGCTGCACATCCCCTTCCTCGGCGCGCTGCTGAAGAACGAGAAGGACACCGAGGCGCTCGAGAAGTACCACGACCGCGGCGGCCGCTACCCGAGCGAGTGGAAAGAGCTCGGGCCCAAGTACAACAATTGAGGGCGGGGATGATGCGGAGTTCACTGCCGTGAGTTCGCCGCGCTGTTCCCGAAACGGACACTGCCTTGTTCATTGATTTCTTCTACGAGCTGCGCGACGAAGGCGTGCCGGTCGGCACGCAGGAGTGGTTGTTACTGCTGAGCGCGCTCGAGAAGGGGCTGCACGGCTCGAGCCTACAGCGCTTCTACAACTTGTCGCGCTCGCTGGTCGTGAAGAGCGAGACCTACTTCGACGCCTTCGACCGCGCATTCCTCAAGATCTTCAAGGGCGTCGAGGGCTCGCTGGACATCGAGGACGAGCTGCTCGAGTGGCTGAAAGACCCGAAGAATTTTCGCGAGCTGACGGAAGATGAGCGCGCGCTGCTGGAGAAGCTGTCGAGCGACGAGCTGATGCGAAAGTTTCTGGAGACGCTCGCGGAGCAGACCGAGCGGCACGACGGGGGCGGGCGCTGGATCGGCACCGGCGGGCGCTCGCCGTACGGCCACGGTGGCGAGCATCCGACCGGCATTCGCGTCGGGGGTCCCGCCAAGAATCGCTCGGCGATGAAGGTCGCGGAGGAGCGGCGCTTCGCGGACTACCGCACGGACGGCACGCTCGACGTGCGGCAGACGCGCGTCGCGCTGCGTCGCCTGCGCCAGCTCACGCGCAAGGGCTTGAAGACCGAGCTCGACATCGACGAGACGATCGACGAGACCTGCAAGAACGCGGGCGAGATCGAGTTCGTGTTTCGCCCCGAGCGCCGCAACGACCTGCGCTTGTTACTGCTGATGGACGTCGGCGGCACGATGGATCCGTTCTTCGATCCAGTCAGCAAGTTGCTGACCGCGCTCCACCAGGAGCGCGGCATGCGCGCATTCGAGGCTTACTACTTTCATAACTGCATCTACGACGAGCTCGGCCGCAACGCGCGCTTGCTACGGCGCGAGTCCATACCGACCGGCGATCTGCTGAAACGCCTCGACTCGAGCTGGAAGGTGTTGATCGTCGGCGACGCCGCGATGCATCCCGCCGAACTGCTCGAAGCGAACGGAAACATCGACCCGCGTCGTCACACGCCGACGCGCGGCATCGACTGGCTGAAGCGCATCCGCGACCACTTCGAGCGCGTCGCGTGGCTGAACCCCGAGCCGCCCGAAGACTGGAACCGCTACCAGACGGTGCGCCTCGTCGAGCGCATCTTTCCGATGTTCCATCTCAGCGTGGACGGCATCAGCGAAGCTGTCAGCGCTCTGATCGGCGCAAAGACGAAGCACTGACTCACACGCCTCGGTCGACGAAGCACGCGCAGCGTGAATCGAGAGCGCCTCGATGGCGCTCTCGATTCACTCCACAACCTCTCAGGCCCGCGTGGGCGAGACGAGCACGCAGTACGCGCCGCTCGCTCCGAAACCGCGCTGCCCGCCCGCCGTCGGCGCAGCGGGGGCCGCGCGAGGAGGAACAGATGGCCGCCGCAGCGCGGCCCCCGCGGAGCCGACGGCGGCCTCGCTACTCAGGGCCGGCGAGTCTTCGAGGCCGGCTCTTCAATCTTCTCGCAGCGCCGCGATCACATCCTCCGGATGCGTCTCCGCCTTCGCCACCCGCTTCCAATGCTTCCGCACCTTCCCGTCCTTCCCAACCCACACCGTCGATCGGATCACCCCGATCACCTTCTTCCCGTACATCATCTTCTCGCCCCACGCGCCGTACTTCTTCATTGCGGACTTATCAGGGTCCGACAGCAGTGGGAACGGCAGCTTGTACTTCGCGGCGAACTTCTGGTGCGCGAGCGCGCCGTCCGGCGAGACGCCGAGCACGACGGCCCCGAGCTTCTGCAGCTCGCTCGCGCCGTCCCTGAAGCCGCAGGCTTCCTTGGTGCAGCCGGGCGTGTCGTCCTTCGGATAGAAGTAGACGATCACGTCTCTGCCTGAGAAGTCCGAGAGCGAGACCGCGTGGCCGCCCCCGTCCTTCAACGTGAAGGCGGGCGCCTGCTTGCCTTCTTCGATCGCCATCGGCGCGACTCCAGTCGTCAGAGCTCGGGATCCTGCTGCAGCTCTACGGTGTGACCCGCAGGATCGCTGAACCAGATCACCTTGCGGCGCCCGTCGCCCATCTGCACGGTCGTGAGCCCGCGTGCGACGATCTCGCGCTCTGCCCCCGCGATGTCGTCCACGAACAGCGACACGTGATTGCCGACCGGGTTGTGCGGCCGCCCGTCCTGCGGCGCGTCGATCAGGTGGATCTGCGCATTCGGGAACTGCAGCCAGCAGCCGCCGATCATGCGGTCGATCTCCGGTGGGCGTGGCGTGGTCGGGATGCCGAGCACTTCCGTGTAGAAGGCCTGCGTCTGCTTGCCGCTGCCGGCGATGTTGAGTGCCGCGTGGTTGAAGCGCGTGATCTTCATGGATCCCTCCCGGCGGCATCATCGCACGCTCGCGCCTCAACGTGCGGCGGCGCGCGACCGAACTACAACCGCAGCGGACGCGGTACGATACTCTCGAGGAGGATTCGCCATGAAGCGCATCGCAACGCTCTGCGCCCTCGCGCTCGTGCTCACCGCCGCGCCGGCCTCGGCCGACGACCACCGCTCGGATCGCGCGGGGCATCCGCTGAAGATCGTCGCCACGATCCTTCACCCGATCGGCGTGGTCGTCGACTATGTGATCTTCAAGCCCGCGCATTGGCTCCAGAACCGCGAGCCGGTGAAGACGCTGACGGGTCACGACGAAGACTGAGTCCACCCCGCGAGGTCGAGCGAACTCCTCGCGCCCGAACGCGATTCGGCGGCTTTCTTCGTTGCCCGGGGATTCGCCCTGGGTATGTTCCTTGCACTTTGCGCGCCGCCGGATCCCTCACCGCCCACTTTTCCTTGGCTTTCGCAGCCTTCGTGGCTGCGCTTGCGCTCCCCCTCGCCGCGGAGACGCCGCCGGCCGTGGGGCTCGCGCTCGATGGCATGAGCTACGTGCTATCGCGCGGCGGCGTGGTCGATCTGGTGATCGACGCCAGGCGCGCTGACGTTTCGCCGGGGGTGGGTCGCATCGAGTTCGTGGGAGTGCGCGCACGGGTCGGCGCGCTCGCCGGCGCAGCGCGCGATGCCGGTGGCCTCGAGTTCGTCTGCGATCGGGGCACGCTGGATCTCGCCGCGCGCGAGTTCGTCGCCAGCGGCCGAATCGACGGCCGCATGCCCGACGGCCGAACCTTTCGCACGGAGCGGCTTCGCTACCGCCACGATCGCGGCCTCGTCTCGAGCGACGCCCCGGTCGCGCTCCGCGACGAGATGGGCGATTACCGCGGCGGCGGGTTCCAGTACTGGGTGCGTAGGAACCACTTCCGCCTGACCGGCGGCGCACGCATCGAGCAGGGGGAATGATGAGAAGGCGCCGCGCATTTCACGCCGCAGCACTGTTCGCGCTGTTACTCGGCTCTTGCGGCGCCGAAGTCGCGGCGCCGCCGCGCGGTGAAGTGGGCGTCGCAGCATTCGCCGCGAACCGCGCCGACGGCGCCGCAATCCCCGACGTCGCGACCTCGCTCGCCGCGAAGCTCGGAGCTCTCGGCGTCGGCAGCGTGCTCCCGCCGCGCGCAATCGGGGCTTGGCCCGCGACACCGAGCACCGCGGCGCGCATTGCGCTGCGCGACCGCACGGGGGCCCGGACGCTCGTCACCGGCGGCGCCACGCGCGTCGGCCAAGCGCTGGCGCTCGACGCCCGCGTGATCGATCTCGATTCCGGCGTCCCACTCGGCCCGCCGCTCATCGAGAACGCAGCGAACGACGCGGACCTCCAGCGCGCGCTCGACGCGCTCGCGCAGCAGGTCGCGCGCCGCATCCTCGAGCCGCCGCCGACGACGCTCGCGGCAGATCCCGCGAAGAAGCCGCGCAAGTCGAAGCCCGCGACCGATGTCGCGCGCGAGCCGATCGAGATCCAGGCCGACACCCTCGACGCGCAAGCCGTGAGCGGTGGCCGCCGCCTCACCTTCACCGGGCACGTGAGCGCGATGCAGGGCGAGATCACGCTCGCCTGCGACGGGCTCGAGGCGTTCTACCCAACCGGCGCGAGCGAGCCGGATCAGCTCGTTGCGAAGGGCAACATTCGCGTGACGCAGCGCGACCGCACGGCGACTTGCAGCGAGGCGATCTTCTACCGCAGCGAGGACAAACTCGTGTGCACGGGCAACCCAGCCGAGCTCACCGAAGAGTGCAGCCGCGCCGAGGCGGAGAAGTTCACGTTCTACCTCGAGACCGAGAAGGTCGAGATGGTTCGCCCGAAGGTGCATGGCCGTGAGTGCGCAGCGACGAGCGCCTTACCGAGCCCGGCACCGTGAAGGGCGAGGCGATCACCGCGAAGGGGCTCGTCAAGCAATACGGCGAGCGCACGGTCGTCGACGGCCTCGACCTCGAGGTCTGGCCGGGTGAGATCGTCGGGCTGCTCGGCCCGAATGGCGCCGGCAAGACCACCACTTTCAACATGATCGTCGGCGCAATTCGGCCCACGCATGGCAGCGTGTTTCTCGGCGATCGCGAGATCACGGCGCTGCCAATGTTCCGGCGCGCGCGCCTCGGCATCGTCTACTTGCCGCAGGAGACCTCGGTCTTCCGCAAGCTTTCGGTCGCGGACAACCTGAACGCGATCCTCGAGACGATCGAGCCGAGCGCGGCGAAGCGAAAAGAGCGGCGTGAGGCGCTTCTGTCCGAGTTCGGCCTGACCGAAAAGGCCCGTCAGCGGGCCGATTCGCTCTCCGGCGGTGAGCGGCGGCGCGTCGAAATTGCCAGGGCCTTGGTGCTCTCGCCGAAGTTCCTGTTGCTCGACGAGCCGTTTACCGGAATCGACCCGATCACCACGGATGAGATCCAGAAGATCATCAACGGCTTGAAGCAGAAGGGAATCGGAATCGTGATCACCGAGCACAAGGTGCGCGAGACGCTCTCGTCCTGCGATCGCGCCTACGTGATCAAGGACGGTCGCATCCTCCGGCACGGCTCGCCGAACGAGATCGCGAACGACCCGTTGGTCCGCGAGATCTATCTCGGCGAAAAGTTCCAGCTGTAATCGCCGGGCGCGGAAGGGCAGACCAGAAACATGGCGATCGAGCTCAAACAGCAGCTCCGGCTGTCGCAATCGCTGGTGATGACACCGCAGTTGCAGATGGCGATCAAGCTGCTGCAGCTCTCCCAGCTCGAGCTGGTGGCGAGCGTGCAGGCCGAGCTCGAGCAGAATCCCGTGCTGGAGGAGGTGGCCGAGGGCGACGACGACCCGCTGCGCGACAACGTCGCGGAGGCAGCGGCCGACGGCATCCCGGAGCAGACCACCGAGCAGGAGGCGCACTCCGGGGACGGCGCGATCGAGGCGGCCGCGGACAAGCTCGCGGACATCGACTGGCAGAGCTACGCGGAGGCGTACCCGCAGACGAGCTACGCCGGCAGCGGCGGCGGTGAGGAAGAGCGGCGCAGCTTCGAAGCGACCGCGACCAAGCGCGAATCGCTGCGAGACCATCTCAGCTGGCAGCTGCAGCTCTCGTCGATGCCCGAGGAGGATCAGCTCGCGTCGAGCTGGGTGATCGGCAACATCGATGACAACGGCTTCTTGCAGTCGCCGATCGAAGAAATTGCGCGGCAGTCGGGCGTGCCGCAGGAGCGCGTCGAGAGGGCGCTCGCGCGCATCCAGAAGCTCGATCCGCCGGGCATCGCCGCGCGCGATCTGCGCGAGAGCCTGCTGCTCCAGCTCGACGCGCTGCGCATCAAGGATGCGCTCGTGCGCGTGCTCGTCTCCGAGCACCTCGAGCAGCTGCAAAAACGCGAGTTCAAGTCGCTGATGCGCGACACCGGCGCGACGATCGAAGCGATCGCGGCCGCTGCGGTCGTGATCGGCAACCTCGAGCCGCGGCCCGGCCGCGCATTCGGCGGTGAGGAGCCGATCTACATCGTGCCAGACATCTACGTGCACAAGATCGGCGACGACTATCACGTCGTGCTGAACGAAGATGGCCTGCCGAAGCTGAAGCTGAACGCGCTCTATCGCGACGTGCTCGCGAAGTCCAAGGACGTCGCCAAGGATACGCGCGAGTACGTGCAGGAGCGCGTGCGCGCGGCGCTCTGGCTGATCAAGTCGATTCATCAACGCCAGCGCACGATCTACAAGGTGATGGAGTCGATCGTGCGCTTCCAGCGCGATTTCTTCGATCGCGGCATCGCCTATTTGAGGCCGCTGAACCTGCGCGACGTGGCCGACGACATCGGCATGCACGAGTCGACCGTCAGCCGGGTCACGACGAACAAGTATTGCCACACGCCGCAGGGCATCTTCGAGCTGAAGTACTTCTTCAACTCGAGCATCAACCGCGTCGACGGCGACGCGATCGCGAGCGAGAGCGTGAAGGAACGCATCCGCAAGCTGGTCGCCACCGAGGACCCGCGGAACCCGCTCTCGGACCAGCGCATCGCGGAGATCCTGCACGGCACGAACATCGACATAGCGCGCCGGACCGTCACCAAATACCGCGAGGCGATGAACATTCTCTCCTCGACTCAGCGGCGGCAGGTTGGTTAGCTTGCGCCGCGTTCGCCAAAACGCGCCGCGAAACCGGCGAGCGCTGCGAGGCGAAGCCGGGCCCCAGGAAAACGTCGCATGAAGATCCTCGACATCCTCCTGCGCGACGCCGTTCTGGTGGACCTGAAGGCCAGCGGAAAGCGCGAAGTGTTGGAAGAGATCTGCGCCGCCGTCGCCGCCGCGGAGCCCTCCGCCGATCGCGCGAAGCTGGTCGAAGTGCTCTCCGAGCGGGAGCGGCTCCAGAGCACGGGCATCGGCGAAGGCGTCGCGATTCCGCACGGCAAGATTCCCGGCCTGCCGCGCCTTGTTGCTGCCTTTGCGAAGAGCCGAGCGGGCGTCGACTTCGACTCCGTCGATGGCCAGAAGACGCACCTGTTCTTCCTGCTCGTGATGCCCGAGAGCGCAGGCGGACAGCACCTGAAAGCACTCGCACGCATCTCGCGCTCGCTGCGCGACCCGGCGTTCCGGCGCGCGGTCGAAGCGGCGGTGACCCGCGAAGACGTGCTGCGGGCGATTGAGCACGAGGACGCGAAGTTCTAGGACGCGGGGAGCGGCGCGGCGGCGGGCGGGGCCGGCTGCGGCGAATGGCTAGCTTCGGGCCTTTTGAGGGAAGCGGGATTCGGGCGGCGCACGCTTGGACTGAAGGCGATGCATCGAGTTGGGC
>JANNKN010000835.1:0-5401 GCA_031396315.1 Deltaproteobacteria bacterium | reverse complement strand
CCCGATGCCGCGTTCCAGCTCGCAGACGCGCAGCGCAGGCTCACGGAGACGCTGCTCCGCGTCGCGGAGCTTCCGAAGGATGCGGTGCCGCGCGTCGGCGCGGCGCTGCGTGCGCTCGCGGCGCTCGAAGCCGCGCTCGCGCCCGCCGCGCTTCACGACGCGCTGCCGCGGCTCGCGGCGGAACCGCGCGCGCAGCGGCCCTATTACGTGCGCGGCGTGCTGACGCCGGAGCACCACCCGCTGCGCCCCGATCTCACGATCGCTTTCGAGAACGGCGTGACGCGCGGGCGCGTGAACTTCGGCGTCACGTTCGAAGGGCCGCCCGGCTGCGTACACGGCGGCTTCGTCTCGCACTTCTTCGATCAGATCCTCGGCCAGCACAACCTGTGGGCCGGTATTCCGGCGATGACCGCGTCCCTAACAGTTCGCTACCGGCGCGGAACCCCGATCCTGCGCGACCTGACGTTCGAGGTGACCCACGCGCTCAGCCCGGACGCCGAAGGCGTAATGCGCAAAGTCACGACGCGCAGCGCGCTGATCGCCGACGGCGCGACCTTCAGCGAATCCGAAGGCCTGTTCGTCATTCCGAAAACCGCCGCGTGGCAGCCATGAATCTTGAACAACTAGAGCCAGACGCTACGTACCTTCGCCGCCTTCTTCGCGCTGTTCTCGAAACGATTCCCGAGGCCGCAAGCGAAGCGCGCAGCCCGAGCGCTTCGCGAGGGCGGAGTAAACCGGGAAAGCTTGATGTACCGATTCTGAGTCACGCTTCGCGGCTCAGAATCGGTACATCAGCATCACCTGCAGAACCGGCCAAACCTGATAAGCGTCGACCTCGTTCTCGATGCGCTGCTCTTCGTCCTCGAGATCACCCAACAACCCCGGGTCGTTCTCGAGCAAGCCGCCACGCGCTTGCAGGTTCTTGATCTCCGGCGCGCCCTGATACATCACGCCCGCTTCGACGCCGAACGTGAAGCCCCGCGAAAGGTCGCCGCCGTATCCCAGCGTCAACACCGGTGCGAACGGATTCGCTTCGACCGTGCCGGTGAGGCGCCCGATCTCGGCGGGCGTGTAGGTCGTGCCGCCGATCGTCACGTTGTTGGAGGGTGTCGCCGAGAGCGCGATGTCGTTGCCGTTCCAGCGCCCGCCTGCCGAGACGCGGAAGCCGCCGTCGAAGGGATACCAGTCCAGCATCGCACCCACGGAGAGCATGCCGAGGTCGCCGTTGTAATTGATGTCGTCCACGTCAGTGTCGTGCGAGAACGAGAGCCAATCCACGCTCGCGCGCACGCCGAGCTTCTCTGCGGGGCGCAGGCTCAGCTCGGGGCCGACGCCGAGCGTTCCGGCCGTAACACCAACAGCGAGGGTCCCGTCGCCAGCGAGCGCCGGCGCGGCGGAGAATGTTGCGAGACACGCGAAACCGAGCGCGACGCAGCGAAGAGTCTTCATGCCCGTGTTTCGGGCCGCCGGTGGGTCGAACTTGTGCGGGAAATCACGCGAGCGGGGCGCGGAGCCCGGAGCCAACGCGGGCGCACGGCCGACCGAGGCTCGGTCTCGCGGCCCCGCGAACGTCGAGCCAGCGCTCGTCAGGCCGCGCGATCGCGCCGCCTAGTCGGCAAGCGTCAGCGTCACCGTCCCCGTCACGTGGGGTCCGAGCCGGTTATCGCCGCGCAGCGTGATCTCGAGCTCGCGGCCGTTCGCAGCGCTCACGCTGCCATTCAGCTGCATCGCATCGCCCGGATAGTTCGGCGCGCCGAGGCGAATCGCGAGCTTTCGCAGCTGCGCCTCGGGCCCCGCCCAATCGCCGACGTAACGTGCGACCAGCCCGCTCGTCGTCAGGATGTTCATGAAGATGTCCGGAGAGCCGCGCAGCTTCGCGAGCTCGCGGTCGTGGTGGACATCCTGATAATCGCGTGACGCGATCGCGCCGGCGACGATTAGGGTCGTCGTGATCGGCACCGGGCACGGCGGGAGCGCGTCACCGAGCTTCACTTCGTTCGCGCGCAGCGTCGTCGTGCGCCGCGGCGTGCGCGCTGCGTGCGCGCGCGGCGCGGACGCGGCACTCGCCGCCGCGCGACCTGTGCCCGGCCTGAACTTGAGGATGCGGAAGCGCATGCGGCCAATGGCTTCGCCGTGCTGCGTCGTGTAGGCCGTCTGCGTCGTCACGAAGTGCCCGACGCCGAGGCCCGTCGTCTTCTCGTCGCTCACCTCCTCGACCTCGCCCGCTCCGTGCACGAGCTCGCCGAGGCGCAGATACCGCAGGTACTCGTGTGCGCTGTCCGTCGCGACCACCGAGCTGAAGCCCGCGGCGTCGAGCGCGCGATAGACGTCGCCCGCGGGATCGGCGCGGCCTGCGGGTCGGCCCGCGAGGCCCGGCATCGTCCACGCGTTCAGCATCGCGGGCGGTGCGACGATCTGGCCGTGCACGCTGCGCGCTGCGAACGCAGCGTCGGTGTACGCGGGGTTCGCGTCCTCCATCGCATCGCACCAGTGGCGAATCATCGGCTGATTCACCGCATCGCGCGCGACTTCCGGCTGGCCGCGCTGGCCGATGAAGGCGCGCAGCGAGCGCGTGAACGCTTCTGAATCCATCGTTGCCTCCGAGCCGTGCTGCGCGAGATAGCGCGAGTGCGGAGCCGCGCGCAGCACCGGTATCGTGTCGACATTTCACGGAGACGATTCGAAATGGGGGCTGCGTGAGCGACGAAGCGAGTCGACCGAACCGCCAGTTCTTTCGCCGGCGTTGGGAGGCGAATCAGAACCTCGCAACGGGCGTGTGGCTTGCGCGGCGCCGGCTCGCGAGCGCGATGCGCGCGGTGATCGAGCGCCTGATCACGAGCGACGCTCCCGAGCCGGAGCTGCAGCGCGCCGCGGCCCAGCTCGAGAGTTATGCCGAGCATCTCGCGACGCATCCCGTGCGCAATCGCTACATCGGTTTCTCCGAGAGCGCGCTCGCCGACGCGAACACCGAGGACGCCGAGGGCGCCTCCGGCGGCCACTTCGATTTCAGCCCGCTGATCGGCCGCTCGAACCCCCTCTCGCCACCGATCGCGATGAGCGCCGATGAGAGCGGGCATGTGACGGGTCGCGTGCAATTCGGTTCCGCCTACGAAGGCCCGCCGGGGTGCGTGCACGGCGGCTACATCGCTGCCGCATTCGATGAAGTATTGGGGTTTGCCGAGACGTTCTCGAACGCGCCGGGCATGACCGGCACGCTGAACGTCGTCTACCGTACGCCGACGCCGCTCCACGTCGAAGTCGTGTTCAGCGCCGCGATCACGCACATCGAAGGCCGCAAGATCTTCGTGTCGGGCAAGCTCCATGTGGGCGAGCGATTGTGCGCCACCTGCGACGCGATCTTCATCTCGATGAAGCTGGGAACCTATGCGCGGCTGGTCGAGCAGCGCGCGAAGCGCGAGTAGCGCCGAGGCGCTTAGAAGCTCGCGCTGAGTGTGACGCGAGCGGAGATCGGCTCGACCGGGTGGAAGTGGCGCTCTTCGCGGAGCGGGGCGCTCGGCGCGATCGCGGATTCGTAGAAGTACTCGATGTCGCTGTCTTTGCGATTCAGCAGGTTGAATGCATCGAGCGTCAGCGTCCAGCGCTCGTCCCAGCGGTAGCCGAGCTGCGCGCCCAACAGGAGCGTGCTGTTGGAGCGCACGCTGTCGTCCTCGAGCAGCGGGCGCGGGCCGAAGTAGCGGAGGCGCAGACTGCCGAAGAGGCCGTGCCAGTCCTTCAGCGTCGCGCCCGCGGCGACGACGGTCTCGATCGAGCCGGGAATGCGCCGGCCCTCGGGTGCGTCGTCACGAAAGCGCGAGCGCGACCAGGAGACATCGGCGTCGAAAGCGAGCCAGTCGTTCACGTCCCAATAGTTCGCGAGCTCGACGCCGTAGCGCCGGCTCGGGCGGCCAGCCTCGGTAGTGCCGGCGTCGCCGATGAACACCAGCTCCGAGTCGATGTCGAGCCACCACGCCGACACCGTGCTGTGTAGGCCCGGCGCGAACGACGTGCGCACGCCAGCCTCGGCGCCCTCGCTGCGCACGAGCGGGTCGGCGCGATCGACGAGATCGCCCGTCACCGGGTCGACGCGCGCGTTGACGCCGCGTGCGTCGTTGCTGTGGAAGCCGAGGCCCGCCTGTACGTAGACCTCGGTGCTCGCCCACGGGCCCGCGACGAGTGTGAGCTTCGGGCTCACGATCGCGTCGTTGCGCTCGCCCGAGTTGAGGCCGAGCGCGTCGTCGACGCCGAAGCGGAACCAGTCGGCGCGCACGCCGGCGACCGAGCGGAAGCGCTCGCTCCACTGCACCTCGCTCTCGAGCCACGCCGAGACGCTCGTCTCGCCGACCTCGTCGCGGCGCACCATCGCGGGCAGCACGTCGCCGAGTGCGGTGAGCTTGTCGACGCGCACGCGGTGCTGCGTATTGAAGAGGCCGTTCTCGACATCGTCGTGGCGCGTCTCGACACCGACGCTCGTCTTCACGTCGAAACCTGCAAGCTCGGCGAGGCGCGTGTGGCGCAGCTTCGCTCCGAACGTCCAGCGCTCGTCGCGCTGCTCGAACTGGTCGCCGCGCACGGCGTCGGTCGCGAAGTAGGTGAAATTCGAGAACAGCGCGAGGTCGTAGTGGAACGCGTAGGCCATCACGCGCGTCGCGCTGTCGTCGTCGCTGCGGTGAAGCTCGGCGCTGAGCTGGTAGCGCGACGACTCGCCGCCGGTCGTGTCGTCGAGCGTGCCGAAGCGTCCCACCACCGGCACCGCGCTGCGTGCGATCTGATCGCTCGAGTCCCATTCGCCGTGATAACCGAGCGCCGTCGCGCTGAAGCCGAGCGCTTCGTCACCGCGGCTGAAGCGCAGCATGCCGGCCTGCTTGAAAAAATCGTCTCCGCGCTTCCACGGGCCGTCGTCGTGGCCGAGCTCGAGGCCGCCGAGCAGCGTGCCGCCTGCGAGCTCAGCGCTCGATGCCACGACGCCGCGGGCGTGGCCGAAGCGACCGCCTTCGAGCTGGAGCAGCGTGGCGTCCAGCGCGTTCGCGAGCTGGAGATCCACCGCGCCGGCAGAGCTGAAGTCGCCGCTATCGGCGGAGTAGACGCCCTTGCGATAGTTCACGCGCTCCACGAGCTCGGGGATCACGAGGTTCACGTCCGTGTAGCCTTGCCCGTGTCCGTGGGACGGCAAGTTCACCGGCACGCCGTCGACGCTCGTCGCGAAATCGGTGCCGTGGTCGAGGTTGAAGCCGCGCAGGAAGTACTGGTTGGCTTTTCCGCCGCCCGCGTGTTGCGTGACGATCACGCCGGGCACGCTCTCGAGGATCTCGCCCACGCGCAGGAGCGGCCGCAGCTCGAGCTGCTCGGCGCCCACGGTTCCCTGAGAAGCCGAGTCGGCGACGCCGATCAAGCTGTCCGCGCG
>JANNKN010000813.1:0-10269 GCA_031396315.1 Deltaproteobacteria bacterium | reverse complement strand
GGGCGAGCTCGGCTTCGTGATCGGCAAGCGCTGTCGCCACGTGCCGCGCGCGAATGCACGCGACGTGATCGCAGGCTTCGTCGTGGTAAACGACGTCTCGGTTCGCGACTGGCAGCGCCGGACGCCGACCATGACGATGGGCAAGTCCTTCGACACCCACTGCCCGTTCGGGCCCGCACTCGTGACGCGCGACGAGGTCGCGAACGAGGGCGCGCTCGAGATCTCGACGTGGGTGAACGGCGAGCGCCGCCAGCACTCGAACACGGATCAGCTGATCTTCGACTGCGCCGCGCTGATCGAGCACCTCTCGACCGCGTTCACGCTCGAGCCCGGCGACCTGGTCACGACCGGCACGCCCGCGGGTGTCGCGGTGGCGATGAATCCGCCGAAGTGGCTCGTGCCCGGCGACGTCGTGCGCGTCGAGATCGAGGGCCTCGGCGCGATCGAGAATCGCGTAGTGGACGATGTCACGTGATCGGCTCGCGGCGTCCCGAGCCCGCCAGCGCGTCGGCACCTGCCAGGCTTCGTCGATCGCTCGGCTTCCGACTCCTCGACGGCCTCGAGCGCGTCGGCAACCGATTCCCCGACCCGGTCGTACTCTTCTTGGGCGCGCTCGCGGCAACGTGGGGGCTGTCGAGTCTGCTGGCCGGCCAGGACTTCGGGCTGACGGACCCGCGAACCGGGGGGCCGCTCCGCATCAACGACCAGTTGACCCTCGCGGCTTTCTCGGCGTTCCTCGCTGGCATGACGCAAACCTTCGTCACCTTCGCACCGCTCGGCATGGTGCTCGTGATGGTGATCGGTGTCGGCGTGGCCGAGCACTCGGGCCTCGTCGGTGGAGCGCTGCGCGGGTTGCTGTCCATCGCTTCGCCGCGGCTACTCACGCCGCTCGTGGCGGCCGCCGCGCTCGCCGGCCACGTGATGTCCGACGGCGCGCTGGTCATCCTCGTGCCGCTCGGGGGTGCGCTGTTCTACGTGGCGGGCCGGCACCCGCTCGCGGGAATCGCCGCGGCGTTCGCGCCACTGAGCGGCGCGATGTTCGCCAACTTCTTCCCGTACGCCCTCGACGCGATCATTGCGGGCTTCTCCGAGAGCGGCGCGCAGATCGTCGACGCCGCCTACCGCGTCAATCCGCTCTGCAACTACTGGCTGGCGCTCGCCACCGCGGCGCTGGTCGTGCCCGTGACGTGGTGGCTCGTCGAGCGCGTGGTCGAGCCCCGCCTGCGCGAAGTCGAGGTGGATGGCGATCCCGCGCTGATGCCCTCGGCTCCAGCGCTCACGCTCAGGGAACGGCGCGGACTCTGGGCGGCCCTTGCGGCGGCGGTGACGCTGGCCGCCGCAATCGCATGGGCCACCGCGCCATCGGCTTCGCCGATGCGTGCGGCCGACGGTTCTCTTACCGGACCTGGCTCTCCGCTGATGCAGGGGCTCGTCCCGCTGATGTTGCTCTTCCTGCTCGCGCCGTCCCTCGTCTACGGGATGGCGGCGGGAACGATTCGCAATCACCGGCAGGTCGTGGCCGCGATGGCCACGACGATGTCGTCGATGGCGTACTACATCGTGATGGTGTTCTTCGCGGCGCTCTTCACGAAGGCGTTCGCCGACTCGAACCTCGGAGCGCTCATCGCCCTCGAGGGAGCCGAGACGCTTCGCGTCCTCGGCTTGCCGACCGCAGTCACGATCGTCGGAGTCGTCCTGCTCACCGCGGGCATCGATTTTTTGGTGCCGTCGGCTTCGGCCAAGTGGGCGCTGCTCGCGCCGATCCTCGTGCCGATGTTGATGAGTGTGGGCATCTCGCCGGAGCTGACGCAGTCCGCGTTCCGCGTCGGCGATGGCCCCGTGAACCTCGTCACCCCCCTGATGCCGTACTTTCCGCTCGTGCTGGCGTTCTGTCGTCGCTACGTGACGGGCTTCGGGGTCGGATCGCTGATGTCGCTCGTGCTGCCGTTCGGGGTCGCGTACGGGATCCTCCAGGTGGGAGTACTGCTCCTATGGTGGGGCCTCGGCATCCCGCTGGGAATCGCAGCGCGGTACACGTACCCGTGAGACCGCCGGCGCGCGCGGGTTGGCCGTAGGTCAGCTCGCCGCGGGGCGCCCACCGAAAAGGAGCCGACGCGATGGCCGAGACCCCGATGGAGAAGGGCGCAGCGATCCTGCAGAAGCTCTTCAAAGGCGCAACGCCGCGCACAGCCCTGCCCGCGGACTTCGGGCGCATGACGGTCGAGCACGTGTTCGGGAACGTGTGGAGCCGGCCGGGCCTCACGCTCGAGGAGCGCGAGATCGTGACCAGCAGCGTGCTGATCGCGCTCGGCCGCGAGCACGAGCAGCAGCTCCACTTCCGCGCCGCGCGCAATCTCGGTATCTCGCGCGCGAAGCTCGAGGAGATCGTGATGCACGTTGCGCACTACGCGGGCTGGCCCGCGGCCGTCACGGCGTTCGGCGTGCTCGACGCCGTCTGGAAGGCGATGGACGCGGAGGAGGCGAGCAAGCAGCCATGAACGCACTGCCGCCGATCCGCTTCCACTTCGACTACATCTCGTCGAACGCGTACCTCGCCTGGCTCGAGCTGCCGAAGCTCGCGGCGAAGCACGGGCGCCGCATCGAGCCGGTGCCGACGCTCTTCGCCGGCCTGCTCGGCGCCCACGGCCAGCTCGGGCCCGCCGAGATTCCCGCGAAGGCGGCCTGGATGTTCCGTAACAACCTGCGCAAGGCCGCACGGCTCGGCGTTCCGCTCGCCGCGCCGGTGCACCACCCGTTCAATCCGTTGCTCTCGCTGCGCGTGTCGTCCGCGCCCGACTCGGCCGAGGAGCAGGCGCGCGCGATCACGGCGCTGTTCCGCGCGGTCTGGGTGGATCGCCAGCACGTGAGCGAGCCGTCCGCCGTCGCGCGCGCGCTGGACGCCGCGGGGCTGCGCGGTGCGGAGCTGGTGGCGCGCGCCCAGGCGCCCGAGGCGAAGCAGCGTCTGCGCGCCGACACCGACGCCGCGATCGCACGCGGCGTGTTCGGCGTGCCCACGATGACGGTCGGCGACGAGCTATTCTGGGGCTACGACGACTTTGCCTTCCTCGATCTCCATCTCGCAGGCGCCGATCCGCTGACGCCCGACGCGGTCACTCGCTGGGCCGGAAAATCGTCCCCGTCGGCGATGCGATCCGAGGCGCTGCGCGCGCGTGCCAAGAAGCAATGACCGCGCGCGCGACCCGCAAGCCCGCGCTGCGCGTGAAGCGCGCCTACACGCCGCCCGCTGCGAGCGACGGGCGCCGCATTCTCGTGGATCGTCTCTGGCCGCGCGGGCTCACGAAGGCGCAGGCGCGCATCGATTATTGGGCGCGCGAGATCTCGCCCTCGAACGCACTGCGCAAATGGTACGACCACGACACCGAGAAGTGGGACGAGTTCCGGCGCCGGTACTTCGCGGAGCTCGACACGAACCCGGGTGGCCTGGAGGTGCTGCGCGAGCATCTCGGCGTGCCGGCGACGCTCTTGTTCGGCTCGCGCGAGGAGAAGCTCAACAACGCGGTCGCGCTGGCGGAGTACCTCGCGAAGCCGCGTGCGGCCCGAACGCGCCCGAAACCGTCGGCGTCCGGTGGCGCGGCTGCGAAGCGCTCGCGCGCGAAGCGCGGCGTCAGCTGGGAGCAGGTGCGCGCGCTCGCGCTCTCGTTCCCCGGCGTGGGCGAGGGCACCTCTTACGGCTATCCCGCGTTGTTGCTCGATGGGAAGTTCTTCTCGCGCTTCAACCAGAAGGAGCAGGCGCTCGTCGTGCACGCCGAGGAAGCGCTGCGCGACGCGCTGCTCGCCGGAAAGGCCGACGTGTACTTCACGACCGACCACTATCGGAACTATCCCGCCGTGCTCGTGCGGCTTTCGCACGCGCAGCTGTCGGAGATCGCCGCGCTGTACGAAGCGCATTTCCGCGTGCGCGCGACGAAGAAGCGCGTGGCGGAGCTCGACGCGCGGCGCGCGCCGCGATGACCGACGCGCTGCTCTCGCTCGCCGAGCTCGCCGTCGCCATCACCGGCTTCGCCGCGATCGTGATCGTGTTCCGTCGGCGCGAGTCGGGGCGTTGGGAGCGCAACGGCGCCAACAGCTTCAATGGCATGCTGTTTCACGCGATGACGGCACTCGTGTTCTGTTTGCTGCCCGTCGCGCTCGAGGCGCTGGAGATCGGCCCGCAGACGATCTGGAGAGTCTCGAGCGGGCTGCTCGGCGGCGTGCTCCTGGTGCACGCGCCCGTCGTGTCCCTCGCGCTCGCGCGCGGACGCAGTCGGCTCTCGCGGGGGATCCTGCTCGGCGGTGAGCTGCCAGTCGCCGCCGTGCTGCTCGCGGTCGCCGCCGGCGCGCTAGCGCCCTGGGCCGCCGGCGCCTTCGCGGCGGCGCTCTGCCTGCAGATCCTGCAGGCGGCTGGCCTGTTCTTGGCGCTGGCGTTCGTCCGGCGCGAGGACATGGAGGACTGAGAAAGCGCTTGACGGCGCGGCCGGGTCGGGCAGAAACTGACTGCGCTCAGTTTTGTGAGGCCACATGTCCGCCGTCGCTCTCGAACTCCCGCGCCGCGAGCGCAACAAGCAGGAGAAGCGCGCCGCGCTGCTGGCCGCGGCGCGCTCGCTGTTCGCGCGCAAGGGCTTCGCTGCGACGACCACCGCGGAGATCGCGGCGCGCGCCGGAGTCGGCGCCGGCACGCTCTTCCTCTACTTCGCGTCGAAGGACGACCTGCTCGTCGCGATCTTCCGCGCAGACATGGACGCCGTCGTCGCGCGCGCCTTTGCGACGCTGCCGAAGCGCGCATCGTTGCTCACCGAGCTGCTCCACGTCTACGGCGCGATGATCGCCTTCCACGAGCGCGATCCGGAGCTCGCGCGTGCGTTCGTGAAGGAAATGTTGTTCGTGAGCCCGGCGAATCTCGCGAGCGTGTTCGAGTTCATCGATGGCGTGGGGGCCCGCATCGCGGCGCGCATCGCATTGCGGCAAGCGCGCGGCGAGCTCGACCCCGCGGTGTCGGCGGAGCGAGTCGCGGACAACTGCTTCGCGCTCTACATCGCGCGCCTCCAAAAGTGGCTCGGCCTCGGCGAGCGGCTCGCGAGTGAGGAGCTGCTCGCGCGGCTGCGCGAATCGTTCGAGCTTCAGCTGCGCGTGCTCGAGCCGGCTGAGGCGCGAGCCACGAAGCGCGCAAGGCCGCGCACGAGGAGAGCCTGATGTCGGCACGAACCGGTGCGCAGTTTCTCGCAGGCCTGAAGGACGACCGCGAGCTCTGGGTCGATGGCGAGCGGGTGCGCGACGCAGCGAATCACCCGGCGTTCGCCGGCGCGGCGCGCTTGATGGCCGAGCTCTTCGACTTGCAACATCAGTACGCCGACGACTGCCTAATGCCCGACCCCGAGACGGGCGAGCCGATCAACGCGAGCCACATGATCCCGCGCTCGCGCGCCGACCTCGAGCGCCGGCGTAAGTGCCTTCAGCGCGTCGCGGAGCACACGGTCGGCCTGATGGGCCGCTCGCCCGACTACATGAACGTCACCTTCGCGGGCTTCGCGGGGCGCGAAGACGAGTGGGGCGCGCTCGGCAACGAGCAGGGCGCGGCCAACCTGGTCGCGTTCCAAACACGGCTGCGCCGGAGCGACCTGTCGCTCACGCACACGATCATCCACCCGACCGTGGACAAGTCGCTGCCCGACGTCGCAGCGGGCGGGGGCGACGTGGTGCTGCACAAGGTCGCCGACACCGACCACGGCATTCTCGTGCGCGGCGCGCGCATTCTCGCGACGCTCGCGCCCTTCGCGGACGAACTCGCCGTCTATCCCGCGATGCCCATTCCCGCGGACGGCTCGCGCTACGCGCTCTCGTTCTCGATCCCGATGGCGACGCCGGGGCTCAAGTTCCTGTGCCGCGACAGCGTCTCGCGCGGCGCCAATGCGTTCGACTTCCCGCTCTCGAGCCGCTTCGACGAGCAGGACGCCTTCGTGATCTTCGACGACGTCGAGATCCCGCGCGAGCGCTTGTTCGTGAACGGCCAGGTCGACGTCTACAACAAGGTGATGCTCACAGGCTGGTTCCCGAACGTGATGCAGCAGACGATGATCCGCGCGCAGACGAAGCTCGAGTTCGCGTACGGCCTCGGCTGCCGGATGGCGAGCGCGATCGGCGACAAGAGCCAGCCGACCGCCGAGTTGTTGGGGGAGATGTTCGGCTATGCCGAGCTCTCGCGCGCCGCGATCCGTACCGCGGAGGCCGAGGCGTTCGAGTGGGGCAACGGCGTCTGGTTCCCGAATGGGCCGCCGCTGAATCAGCTGAAGCAGTTCATGCCGGTCTGGATGCCGCGCGTGAACGAGATCTTGCGGCTGATCGGCTCACACAACCTGCTCGCGACGCCCACCGAGTCGCAGGTCCACGACGCGCAGCTCGGGCCGCTGATCGCGAAGTACCTGCAGGGTGCGAACGGAATCGGCGCGGAGGAGCGCATCCGCGTGTTCCGGCTCGCCTGGGATTTCGTCGCCAGCGCGCTCGGCGGGCGCGGCGAGCAGTACGAGCGCTTCTACCTCGCGTCAGCCGCGCGCAACCGCGCGCACGCGCATTTGCTCGCTCCCAAGGAGCGCGCGCTCGCGCTGGTCGAGCGCTTCCTGAAGGAGAAGGCCTGATGAGTCGCGTGAACGTCGCGGGCGTCGAGATTTCGACGGATCACTTCATTGGTGGGAAGCGGGTCGCGTCGAAAGCGAAGTTCGCGGATCTGTCGCCGATCGACGGCGCACACCTCGCCGACCTCTCGGCGGGCGGGAAGGCCGAAACCGACGCCGCCGTCTCCGCGGCGCGTGCGGCATTCCCGGCGTGGGCGGAATTGGGTCCACAGCGGCGGCTGCCGATCTTGCAGCGCTTTGCGAAGGGGCTCGAGGCGCGCGCCAAGGAACTCGCGGCCGTCGAGACTGCGGACAACGGCTCGCTGCTGCTCGGCAACTTGCATCGCGTCATCCCGCGCGCTGCACTCAACCTGTCGTACTTCGCGGAGTTTGCGGCGAGCCAGCTCGGCGGCAAGACGATCGACTCGCCCGAAGTGGTAAATCACGTGCGCTTCGACCCGGCCGGCGTGGCCGCACTGATTACGCCGTGGAACGCGCCGCTGATGCTCACGACTTGGAAGGTCGGGCCCGCGCTCGCTGCCGGGAACACGGTGGTCGTGAAGCCACCCGAGTGGGCGCCGCTGACGTGTTCGCTGCTGGCCGACATCGCGCAACAGGCGGGCGTGCCCGATGGCGTGCTCAATGTGGTGCAGGGAATTGGGGAAGAAGCTGGCGCCGCGCTGGTCGCGAACGGGGACCTCGACCGCATCAGTTTCACGGGCTCGACCGACACTGCGAAGCTGATCGGCGGGGCGGCCGCGCGCTCGATCACGCCGCTCGCCGCGGAGCTCGGTGGCAAGTCGCCGTTCATCGTGTGCGCCGACGCCGATCTCGACGCCGCCGCACAGACGATCGCGGGCCAGTACATGAACGCGGGGCAAGTGTGCCTCGCGGGCACGCGCGTCGCCGTCGAGGGCAGCATTGCGGAGGAGCTGCTCGTGAAGGTGCGCGCCGCTCGAGCGCACATGCTGGTGGGGGATCCGCGCGATGCGAAGACGCGCGTGGGCCCGCTCATTACGCAGGAGCACTTTGCGCGCGTGGCGGGCTTCGTCGAGCGCGCGCGCGACGCGGGCGCACGCGTGCTCTGGGGCGGAAAGCGCGACAAGGCGGGCGAGCTTTATTACGAGCCGACGCTGTTCGACGGCGTGAAGCCCGATTCGGAGATTTCGCAGCGCGAGGTGTTCGGCCCCGTGCTCACGTGGCAGACGTTCGCGAGCGACGACGAGGCGGTCGCGTTCGCCAACAACACCCGTTATGGCCTCGCGGGCGTGCTCTATTCGCGCAACGAGAAGCGCGCGATGGCGATCGCCGAGCGCGTGGTCGCCGGCACGCTGTGGGTGAACTGCTTCTTCATTCGCGATCTCGCGGCGCCCTTCGGCGGTTCGCGCGATTCCGGCATCGGCCGCGAAGGCGGACACTGGAGCTTCGATTTCTATTGCGACGTCAAGAACATCTCGGTGAAGAAGGGCTCGTTCGCGTAGCGAGCGAACCGCAAGCGAAGCGCGCAGCGAGCCGCAGGCGAGCGAAGTCGAACAGTGGCATCCGCGTGGGAGAGAAGGAAACGAACGAGCTGGCCGCGCGGTCAAGAGATCGAGAGGAGAGAACATGGTCCAGGTCACGGAGCTCGGATACATCGGCATCGGCGTCAGCGATGTCGCAGCGTGGAGGACTTTCGCGCGCGACATCCTCGGCCTCGAGGTGCGCGACGAGGAAGGGCACACGTTTCTGCGCATGGACTACTGGCACCATCGCTTCGAGCTGATCGAGGACGGCACGGACGACGTCGCGTACCTGGGCTTCCGCGTCGCGGGTGCGGAGGAGTTCGGAGAGATGCAGAAGCAACTCGCGAACGCGGGCATCGCGTTCCGCGCCGGCTCGCTCGCCGAGGCCGAGGAGCGCCGCGTCCTCGAGGTGATGAAGCTGACGGACCCCGACGGCACGCCGATCGAGATCTTCCACGGGCCATTGGTTCGTCCGAGCCAGCCATTCCACCCGGGCCGCGGGATGCACGGGAAGTTCGTGACGGGCAGCGGTGGCGCTGGGCACTGCATCTTGCGGCAGCGCGATTCGGCGGCGGCGCTGCGTTTCTATCGGGCGCTCGGCATGCGCGGCGGTGTCGAGTACAAGTTCGGCCTCGGCCCGAAGGCATTGCAACTCACGTTCATGCACTGCTCGCCGCGCGATCATTCGGTGGCGTGGGGCGTCGGGTCGCCCGACAAGCGCCTGAATCACATCATGCTCGAGGTCGACAACCTCGACGACGTGGGCCTCACGCACGACCGCGTGCGCAAGGCGAAGGTTCCCGTTGCAACGCAGCTCGGGAAGCACGCGAACGACGAGATGTTCTCGTTCTACTTCAAGTCGCCGTCGGGGTTTCAGATCGAATATGGCTTTGGCGGCCGGCCCGCGACGCACCAGTCGGAGTACTACGACGCCGACAGCTACGGACACTCGCCGGAGTCGGGCGGTTTCGGCGAGACGTCGCCACTCAAGTGAAAGCAATTTCCCAGATCGGGATCAGATCCCGCTTGCGGTCTTCGGGGAGACTTCGATGAGCGTTCTTCACGGCCCTCGCATCGAGACGCGGCGCATCCTGCACCAGGGCACGCCGCAATGGGTGACGCTTGCGGGCGACGAGCTGCTGCTCGCAGACGGCCGCCGCGTGCGCGAAGCGGATGCGATCTATCTCGCGCCGTGCGATCCCACGAAGATCCTGTGCATCCATCTCAACTATGAATCGCGGCGCATCGAGTTCCAGGCGCCGCCGCTCACGACGCCGACGTACTTCCAGAAGCCGAACACTGCGCTGAACGCGCATCGTGGCGCGCTCTGCCGGCCGGCGAACTGCCAGTACTTGAACTACGAGGGCGAGATCGCCGCGGTCGTCGGCCGGCCGATGCGCAACGTCGCACCCGACGACGTCTGGGATCACCTCGCGGGCTTCGCGCCCGCGAACGACGTCGGCGCGCAGGATTTCCGCGACACCGACGCAGGCTCGATGCTGCGCGTGAAGGGGCAAGACGGCTTCTGTCCGATCGGGCCCGGACTCGTGCGCGGCGTCGACATTCGCGAGAGCACCGTGCGCACGATCTTGAACGGGAAGACGGTGCAGGAGGGCAAGGTTTCGGAGATGACGTTCCCGATCGACTACATCCTCGCCGACCTCTGCCGCCACATCACGCTGCTCCCAGGCGACATCGTCCTAACAGGTACGCCCGCGAACTCGCGACCGATGCAGCCGGGCGACCTCGTCGAAGTCGAGGTCACGGGCATCGGACGGCTGACGAACCGCGTGATCGAGGTGCCCGCGCCGAAGCACGCGGTCGGCCATCAGCCGACGGATACGAAGAGCGTGCGCTCGGTCGCGTTGGGCAGCGATTCGCGCAAGGGGCCTGCCGCATGAATACCGGCGGCGCGCAGGGCGGCGGCGGCTTCATCCGCAACCTCTGGTACGTGGCGGCCTGGCGCCACGAACTCGCCGCCGATGCGCCGATCTCGCGCACGATCATCGGCGAGCCGGTCGCGCTCTACCGGAAGCGCGACGGATCCGTCGTCGCGCTCGAAGATCGCTGCCCGCACCGCCACGCGCCGCTGTCATTAGGGCGCATCGAGGGCGACGACCTGCGCTGCATGTATCACGGCCTGCGCGTCGGCAGCGACGGCG
>JANNKN010000804.1:0-10905 GCA_031396315.1 Deltaproteobacteria bacterium | reverse complement strand
CCGAAGCTGTCGTTGAGCACCTTCGCCACCGGCGCAAGGCAGTTGGTGGTGCACGAGGCGTTCGAGACGACTTTGTGCTTGGCGGGGTCGTAGGTCTTGTCGTTCACGCCGATCACGAAGGTCGCGTCATCGCCGCTGGCGGGAGCGCTGATGATCACGCGCTCCGCGCCGCCTTGAAGATGCAGCTCCGCCTTCTCGCGCGCGGTGAACAGCCCCGTCGACTCGACCACGATCTTCGCGCCTACGCTCCCCCACGGAATTTTCGCCGGATCGCGCTCGCTGAAGACCGGGATCTTCTTGCCGTTCACCACGATCGCGTTGCCATCGGCGCTGACTTCGCCCTTGAAGCGGCCATGCACCGAGTCGTACTTCAGCAGGTGCGCGAGCGTCTTCGCGTCGACCAGATCGTTCACGCCGACGACTTCGACGCCCCGGGTCTGCATTGCGCGGAAGGCGTTGCGCCCGATGCGGCCGAACCCGTTGATGCCCACTTTGACTGCCATGGCTCACTCCTGAAGGTGTACGAGGGATTGCCGCGTGAGTGCCTGAGGGTCGCTTCGAGGAAACGCGAAAAAACTTCGCCAAGCGGCCCCGCGCGACTGCTGGCAACCGCGCTCGCATCCGTCCGCTTGCGGGGCCGGCGCAAAGGCGCGCGCACTTTACCCACCGACCCCCGAGGAGTCATGCTCGGACCGTGCGTTCGCTCCTTCTCTTGCCGATCTGGGAGTCCGATCCTCGGCCTCCGGGTCGTCCAATAATTGGCCCCCAGGTTCGCTCCTTCTCTTGCTGCTCGGGGAATCCGATACTCCGGGGCGAAATGGGGGGACGAGCTTGAGCGAGCCGGCGCCGAGCGGCAGTGGTCGCGCAATCTCGACGCGCGTGCTGTTCGCTGGATTGATCGCCGGCGTGGCGCTCTCGCTCGGGGTGCTCGCATTCGTGCGCGAAGACCAGCGCGAGCGCGACAGCGCGTATCCGCCAGTCGACGGCACGCTCGCGGTTGCGGGGCCGCAGGCCGAGCTACGCATCGTCCGCGACCGTCGCGGGGTGCCCCATGTGCGCGCAGCCTCGGAACGCGACGCATGGTTCGGGCTCGGCTTTGCACAAGCCCAGGATCGGCTCGGGCAGCTGCTGTGGCTGCGGCGGCTCGCGCTCGGCCGGAGCGCCGAGGTCGTGGGCGAGAGCGGCATCGCGTCGGATTCGCTCGCGCGCACGCTCGGCCTTGCGCGCCTCGCCGAGCGCGACCTCGCTCGGGCGCGGCCCGAATCGAGGCGCGCGCTCGATGCCTTTGCGGCGGGGGTGAATGCCTGGCTCGCGCAGCTGCGCACGGGCGCCACCGCGCCGCCGCTCGGGCTCGCGGAGCCGCTCCGCGGCATCGAACCCTGGACGCCGCGCGATTCGCTCGCGATCGCGAAGCATCAGGCTTTCGCCCTGGCGGATCCGATCGCGGAGATTCTCGTGCTCGAGCAGGTCGTACGCGCGCTCGGCGCCGGCTCCGCGCGAGGGCTGTTTCCAGCGGCGCCGGCGAACGAGCCCGCGCCCATCGCGACGCCCACGAGCGCAGGCGCGGCGCTCGATCCGGCCGCGGTCTCGCGGCTCGCGGTCGCGCGCAAGGCGCTCGGCCTGGCTGGCGCGTCCATCGGGAGTGCAGGCTGGATCGTCGGCGGCGACCGCACCCGCCGCGGCCGCGCGCTGCTCGCGGCAGATTTGCACTTCCCGCCCACGCTGCCGGCGCGCACTTATGAAGCGCATCTGCGCGGCGGCGGCCTCGAGGTGGCAGGCGCAACGCTGCCTGGCATCCCGGGCTTCTGGGTGGGCTTCAACCCAGAACTCGCGTGGGCGCTCGTGCATACGCCCGCGGTGGTCGTGGACCTCGTCGAGGAGACGCTCTACGCGGAGGATCCGAGTCGCTACTTCGACGGCGGCAAGTGGCGAGCGCTCGCCGTGCGCGAAGAGCGCATCGCGGTCGCAGGCGGATCCGAGGTCGTGCTGCGCGTTCGCGAGACGTCGCGCGGTCCGCTGATCGACGGGCTCTTTCCCGAAGCGGGCCGGCCGCTCGCGCTGCGCTGGACGGGCTCACTCGGCGGCGGCATCGACGGGCTGCTCGGCCTCGCGCGTGCGCACGACGCCGCCGGTGCGCGCGAGGCGCTGCGCGCCCACGTCGAGCCCGTCGCCAGCGCGCTACTCGTCGATGCGGGCGGTGCCGGCTGGGTGCAGCTCGTCGGCGCGCTCCCGCGCCGATTGATGGCGACCGGGCTCCAGCCCGTGCCGGCTTCGAATGCCGCCTACGAATGGTCGTCGCGGCTCACGCTCGAAGAGCTGCCCCACGAGACGCTGAGCGCAGACCGGCCCTGGCTCGTCGCCGCGGATGCGCCTTTGACCGCGAGCGCGGGCCGCGTCGAGCTGCTGTGGCGACCCGGCGCGCGCGCCGCACAGCTCGAGCAGCGGCTCCGCGAGACGCTCGCGCGCGAGCGGCCCGACCTCGCGCAGCTCGTCGCGCTGCAAGCCGATACGGGTTCGCAGATTGCGCGGAGCACGGTCGCCGCCGTGCTCGCGCTGATGGACGGGCAGCCGGGCCTCGGCCGCGCCGAGCGCGAGCTACTCGAGTTGTTACGGGGATGGGACGGCGCGAGCCGCGAGGACGAGCGCGCGGCGGCCGCGTACCACGTGCTGTGCGCGCGCACACTGCCGCAGCTGCTGCAGCCCGCGCTCGGCGAGCGCCTCGCGGGCGCGTATCTCGCGCTACCGCGCCTCTCGGCATCGGCGCTGCTCTCGGACGCGCTCACGCGCGCGGCAGCGGGCGGCGATGCCCAGGCGCCGTGGACCGCGCCCGCGCTCGCGCGCGGAGCGCTGGCGCGCGCGCTTCGCGAGACTTCTCTGTTCCTCGCCGCACGCCTCGGGGCGAGCCGCGACAAGTGGACCTGGGGGAGCCTGCACAGCGTTCGCTTCGCACCGCTCTGGCCGGGTGCGTGGGCGGGCGACGACGCCGCGCTCGGACCGTTCTCGCTGGGCGGCGACGCCGACGCCATCGCGGTCTCCGAATACGCCGCGCTCGGCGAGAGCTTCGACGCGGTCGTGGTTCCGGGCTATCGGCTGCTCGTGGACGCAGGCAACCTCGACCAAGCGCTGACGGCCTTCGCGCCCGGCGAATCCGAGCACGCGGGACACCCGCATGCGACCGACGGCATCGAGCGCTGGCGGCTCGGCAAGCCGAGCTTGTTATCGACGAGCGATCCCGTGATCGAGGACGGGCCGGTGCGCACGCTGCTGCTCGAGCCCGCGCACTGATGCTGCTCTACGCCGAGGTGCCGGGCTTCTACGCCGAATTCGAGCGGGCCGCGGACCCGGCGCTCGTGGACCGGCCTGTGATCGTCGGCGGCAACCCGCGCAAGCGCGGCGCCGTGCAGGCCGCCACGGCGGACGCGCGCGCGCTCGGCGTGCGCGACGGCATGCTGCTGCTAGAGGCGCTCGAACGCTGCCCGCGCGCGCGCGCCGTCGTCACCAACATGCGCCGCTACCGCGAGGCGAGTGCGGAGCTGCGCTCGCAGTTCCGGCGTGCCACCGACCGCGTCGAGCCGGCAGGCGCGGCGGCCGCCTACCTCGACATCTCGGCGCGTCCGGAAGCGCCCGAGCGAATCGCGTCGCAGCTCTGCGAGGCGGTGCGCGGCGAGCTCGGTCTGCCGCTCCGCGTGGGCGTTTCGGCGGTGAAGTTTCTGGCCAAGCTTGCGGCGGAGTCGGTGGAAACCGAAGGGGTTTTCATGGTCGCGCCCGCCAACGCGCGCGCCTTCCTCGATCCGCTGCCGGTGGCGCGCCTGCCCGGGGTCGGGCCAAAGACCGAGGCAACGCTCGCCGAGCTCGGGGTTCGCACAGCGGGCGACCTCGCGAAGCTCGAGCGTGCGTGGCTCGAAGAGCGCCTCGGCAACCATGGGCTCACGATCCTCAGCTACGCACAGGGGCGCGATCCCACGGTCGTGCGCGCGGCGTCGCACCCGCGCAGCGTCAGCCAGGAGGCCACCTTCGCCGAGCCTGAGATCGACCGCGTCACGCTGGAGGAGCGGCTGGCCGGGTTGGCGGCGCGGGTCGAGGATGGCCTCGCACGCGAGCGGCTCGCTGCGAAACGGGTGGTCGTGAAGATCCGGTATGCGGATGGCGAGCTCACCACGCGCAGCCGCACAGGCGTTCACGCGATGGCGTCCGCCCGCGAGCTGCTCGCGCAGGCGGCACCGCTGCTCGATCGAACGCAAGCCGGAGCGCGTCCCGTGCGCGGCCTCGGGCTGATTGCGAGCGGTCTCGTGCGCTCGCGGCGAGACGACCGCCAGCTCGACCTGTTCGGCCGGCGTCCCTGAGGATCCGCGGCGCGGGCTGGGCGCTCGCACCCGATTCCCGGCTCCGCGTCCTCAAGGGCGCTTGCTTGCGCACCGAAGAGCCCCGCAGTGGCGGGGGAACGGATGCGCAACGAGCGCCGCAAGTACGCGCGCATCTCGACGGATCAGGTGATCTCGTTCGCGATGCTCGACCACGGTGACCAGCTGGCAGTCGGCAAGGACATCTCGCAAGGCGGCATTCGCTTCCATGCGATCGGTTGCGAGCTCGAGCTCGGCGACCGCATCCGCGTCACGTTCAATGTCGGCGAACGCACGCTCGAGGCGGTCGGGCTCGTGATGTGGTCGACGGAGCTCGACGCCGTCACCTTCGACATCGGACTCGCGTTCGAGGCGCTCGACCCGGAGGCGGCGCGCGTGCTCGAGGATCTGATCGACGAGTAGGTCCGCGCCGCGGCCGTAATCAAACCGGGGTTGCCGCATTCTCGGGTTCCTGTCACGGTGGGCGCGTGAGCGATTTCCATCAGACCGGCGTGGTCGCGACGCTTCACCGCCTGGGCCGGGGCGACCTCGCGCGGCTCGAGCGCGAGCTGGGGGACCCGTCGCGTTCGCGGCCCGTGGCGTTGGTGCTGCCGTGCCTGCACTCGGAGCTTCACGATGTCGCGCTGAAGGGCATCATCGATCAGCTGCAGCGCGTGCCGTACCTGTCGGACATCGTCGTGAGCGTCGCGGGCGCGCCTGAGCGCGAGCAGTTCGACGAGATGATGGACGCCTTCGCGCCGGTCCGCAGCGCGGACGGGCGGCGGGCGACGCTGCTTTGGAACGACGGGCCGAGGCTCCAGCAGCTGTATCGCGCACTCGCGGACGAGGGCCTGGACGCGGGGCCCGAGGGCAAGGGCCGCGGTGTGTGGCTGGCGTTCGGCTACGTGCTCGCGACGGACCGCTCGCGCGTGATCGCAGTGCACGACTGCGACATCCGCGACTACGACCGTGAGCTCGCCGCGCGGCTCGCGTTCCCGATTGCGAATCGCAACATGAACTACGAGTTCGCAAAGGGGTATTACGCTCGTGTCGGAGACCGCCTCTACGGGCGCGTCACACGCTTGTTCATGACGCCGATCCTGCGCGCGATGAAGGCGGTGCTCGGCCCGAACCCGCTGCTCGAGTATCTCGATTCGTTTCGATTCCCCCTGGCCGGCGAGTGCGCGATGACCACCGACCTCGCGCGTTCGATCCGTATCCCGAGCGACTGGGGGCTCGAGATCGGCATGCTGACCGAGGTCTATCGGAATTCGTCGCTGAAGCGGATTTGCCAGGTCGAGCTCGCCGAGAACTACGACCACAAGCACCGGGATCTCTCGCCGCTCGACGGCACGCGGGGCTTGCACAAGATGGTCGCGGACATCGGCGCTTCGCTGATTCGCAACCTCGCGTCCTACGGTGTCGAGTTCGACGCGGGCTTCCTCAACACGCTCTCGAACGCCTACGTGCGCACTGCGCAGGACGCCGTCGCGCGCTACTCGGATGTCGCCGCACTGAACGGCATCCCCTTCGATCGCCACGAAGAGGAGATCGCGGTCGAGACGTTCGCGAGCGCGCTGCGTGCCGCGGGCCTCAACTTCGTGCGCGATCCGATGGGCGCGCCGCAGATTCCGAATTGGAATCGCGTCACCTCGGCACTGCCCGAGTACCTTCCGCTGCTGCGCGAAGCCGTCGAGGCCGATGCCCGCTAAACAGCGCGCGGGCGCCGCTTCGGCACCCGGTCGGGAGGCCGCGTGATCGAGATCGGCAGCGTGCGAATCGGCGGCGGCGCGCCGCTCGCGCTGATCGCGGGTCTGAACGTGATCGAGAGCGAGGCTGGGACGCTCGCCGCTGCGCGCCGGATCGCGTCGATTGCCGCGCGCCACGGCTTCCCGTTCGTGTTCAAGGCGTCGGTCGACAAGGCGAACCGCTCGAGCCTCAGCTCCTATCGCGGCCCCGGCTTCGACGAGGGCCTGCGCATCCTCGCGCGCGTCCGACGCGAGCTCGCCGTGCCCGTGATGACCGACGTGCACGAGCCGTCGCAAGCCAAGCAGGCCGCGCAGGTCGTCGACTGCCTGCAGGTGCCGGCATTCCTGTGTCGCCAGACGGACTTGTTGCTGGCGTGTGCAGCGACCGGCCTGCCGGTGAACGTGAAGAAGGGTCAGTTCATGGCGCCCGAGGACATGCGGCTCGCGGTCGAGAAGATCGCCGCGGGCGGCGCCGCGGCATTCGTGACCGAGCGTGGCACGAGCTTCGGCTATCACGAGCTCGTGGTGGACATGCGCGCGCTGGTGCGGATGCGCGCGTTTGCGCCGGTCTGCTTCGACGCGACCCACGCCGTGCAGCGTCCCGGTGCGAACGGCGATGTCGCAGGTGGGGAGCGCGAGCTGGTCGCGCCGCTCGCGCGCGCCGCGGTCGCGGTCGGCATCGACGCGCTCTTCGTGGAGGCGCATCCCGACCCCGAAGGCGCGCCGTGCGATGGCCCGAGCCAGCTCGACTACGACTCGTTCGACGCGCTGCTCGCGGACGTACGAAAGATCGACGCCGCGTACCGCGCGTGAAGTCGTCAGAGCGCGCTCCGCTGGGGAAGCCCGTGCATGGGAACGTCTCGGCAATCTCCGCCGCGACGCGCGGCTGGTTCGTCGGGCACTTCATGCCGGGCGAGGCGAATCCGCTGCGCAGTGAAGCGGTCGAGATGAAGTGGTTCACGCACGCGAAGGGCGAGACCCGCGCCGAATGGGCGCCCGGCAATCCCGTGAAGACGCTGAACCTGCTGATCCGCGGACGCTTCGTGCTGCGCTTCCCCGACGAAGAAGTCCTGCTCGCGCGCGAGGGCGACTTCGTGCTGTTCGGGCCTGGAGTTCCGCACTCGTTTCGTTCCGAACTGGAATCGCTGGTGCTGACGGTGCGTTGGCCTTCGCAGCCCGCGGGTTGAAGCGCCAGCGCGCGCGGGCGTCAGCTCTCCAGTGCCCGCGCGAGCGCTTCCTCGATCGTGTCGATCGGCACGACCTCGAGCTTCTCGAGCACTTCCTCCGGCACCTCCACCAAGTCCTTGGTGTTACGGCGCGGGATCAGCACGGTCTGAACGCCCGCGCGCTGCGCAGCGAGCAGCTTCTGCTTGATGCCGCCGACGGGCAGCACCTTGCCACGCAGCGAGATTTCCCCGGTCATCGCGAGGTGGCCGTGGGCGCGCTTGCCCGAGAGAGCGGAAACGATCGCCGTGACGAGCGTGACGCCGGCGCTCGGCCCGTCCTTGGGCACGGCGCCCGCTGGCACGTGCAGGTGCACCTCGGAACCTGCGAGCGCGGAAGAGACGATGCCGAGCGAATCCGCGTTCGCACGCACCCAAGAGAGCGCGGCCTCGGCGGATTCCTTCATCACGTCGCCGAGCTGGCCCGTCAGGCGCAGCCGCACGCCTTCGCCGCCGGGCGTCACCGCGGCCTCGATGAACAGGATGTCTCCGCCCGCCTGCGTGGCCGCGAGGCCGACCACGACGCCGGCTTGCTCGGTGCGCTCGGCGACTTCGGGCAGGTGGGGCGGGGCGCCTAATGCCTCGGCCGCGAACGCGGCATCGACGCGCAGCGGCGTGATGCTGGCGTCCCCTGCCACTTTCGCCGCGACTTTGCGGAACAGCGTCGCGATCAGGCGATCGAGATTGCGTACGCCGGCTTCGCGCGTGTACTCGTGCACCACGCGCGCGACGGCGTCCTCCGTCACCTCCACCTGATCCGCGCGCAGGCCGTGGGCATCGCGCTGCTTCGGGATCAGGTGCTGCGCTGCGATCGCGAGCTTCTCGCGCTCCGTGTAGCCGGCCAGCTCGATCACTTCCATGCGGTCGAGCAGCGCCGGCGGAATCGTCGAGAGCGTGTTGGCGGTCGCGATGAACAGCACGCGTGAGAGATCGAACGGCACCTCGAGATAGTGGTCGCTGAAGGTCGCGTTCTGCTCGGGGTCGAGGACTTCGAGCAAAGCGGAGGACGGATCGCCGCGGAAATCCGCTCCGAGCTTGTCGACCTCGTCGAGCAGGAACACCGGATTGCGCGAGCCCGCGCGCCGCAGGCTCTGCAGAATGCGGCCTGGCATCGCGCCGACGTAGGTGCGGCGATGACCGCGGATCTCCGCCTCGTCGCGCACGCCGCCGAGCGAGGCGCGCGTGAGCTTGCGGCCCATCGCGCGCGCGATCGACTTGCCGAGGGAGGTCTTGCCGACGCCGGGCGGGCCGACGAAACACAGGATTGGCGCCTTCGCCTCAGGTGCGAGCTTGCGCACCGCGAGATACTCGAGAATGCGGTCCTTCACCTTCGCGAGACCGTGGTGATCTTCGTCGAGCACGCGGCGCGCATCCGCGATGTCGAGGTGATCCTCGGTCTCCTTCGACCAGGGCAGGTCGGCCAGCCACTCGAGGTAGCTCCGTAACAAGTGGCGGTCGGGCGCGTGCTGCGCGAGTGCGCGAAAGCGGCGCAGCTCGCGATCGGCGTGTGTGCGCGCCGTCTCGGGGAGCTGCGCGGCCTCGAGCTTCTCCGCGAGCTCGTCCGCCTCGCGCTCGCCACCGGCGGCCTCGCCGAGCTCTTCCTGGATGTCGCGCATGCGCCGGCGGAGCAGCCGCTCCCTGCGCTTCGGATCCATCGGCTCTTCGTCTTCCTGCGCGCGCAGCGTCTTCTGCGTCTCGGCGATCGTGACTTCGCGTTCGAGCACGCGCGCGACATCCCAGAGCCGCTTCGTCGGCTCAGGCTCGCAGAGCAGGGCGATGCGCTGCTCGGTCGGCATCTGCACGCTCGACGCGACGAGATCGGCGAGCATCCCTGGCGTCGGCATGCTCGAGACGACGCCCTTCCATTCGTCGGGGTAATCGTCGCGTAGGTCGATCACTTGATGCGCGAGCTCGATCACGCGCGCGCGCGCGGCGTCGAGTTCGGCACTCGGCTCACGCGTCTCGGGCAGCGGCGTGATCGCGGCACGCAGGGCACGGCCGGTACTCGGCGTCGCGCTGAAGCGCGCGCGCACGACGCCGATCACGATCGCCTGCTTCGCGTTCTGCCGAGCGTCGGCGGTACGCACGATCTTCGCGACGGTTGCGATCGGGTGGAGCCCCTCGATCGCCGGCTCTTCTTGCTTCGGGTCGCGCTGAGTCGCGACCAGGATCAGGCCGCTCGCCCCTGCCTCGTCGAGCGCGGCCAGCGAGCGCGCCCGCCCGACCGAGAGCGGCACGGTAGTTCCAGGGAACACGACGGCATCCCGCACCGGTAGCACCGGCAGCGTGGCCGGCAGCTCGATCGACTCGTTACCGATCGTGATGCGCCGCGAGGATTGTTCACTCAACGAGGCTCCTCTGCGATTTCCAGGGCACAGGCGAGGCTATGGCCGCGCCTCGCCGGGTCAAGAAAAGTGCCCGCGACGGCTCGCGATTCAGTAGGGCTCCCGTTAGCCTGCGCCTCCCGTTTTCCCGGCCCGGGTGGCGGAATTGGCAGACGCGCAGGTCTCAGAAGCCTGTCTCAGAAATGAGGTGCTGGTTCGACTCCAGTCCCGGGCACCACTTCCCCCTCACGCCTTGCGCGTCGGCGTGCCACCCCCTGAGCGAGCGCCGTGAGCCCCGAGGCGATTGAGCCGATCCGCGCTGGCGAGCATTTCATGCTCGGTTTCCGCGGGCTCGTGCTGCCCGATTGGTTGCGGGCGTTCGCTGCGGATCACGGGCTGGGCGGGGTGATCCTGTTCGACCGCGACGTGCAGCTCGGTGGCGTGCGCAACGTCGAATCGCCGGCACAGCTGCGCGCGCTGTGCGCGGAGGTGCATGCGCTGCCCGGTCGGCCGCTCGTGTTCGTCGACCAAGAGGGCGGCAAGGTGCGGCGCCTGAAGACAGCCGCTGGCTTCGCCGACCTGCCCAGCGCGCGCGCTTTCGCGGCGCTGCCCGAGCCGGAGGCGCGCCGCGTGGCAGCCGGGAGCTGCGCCGAGATGAAGGCGCTCGGCATCGACTTCGATCTCGCGCCGGTCGTCGATCTCGACAGCAACCCCGACAACCCGAACATCGGGAAGATCGAGCGCGCATTCTCGGCCGATGCGAGCGAAGTGCGCCGCTGCGCGCGCATCTTCGGCGATGCCGCGCGCGCGGTCGGCCTCGGGCTGTGCGTAAAGCACTACCCCGGGCTCGGCGGCGCGCGCACGGATAGCCACCTCGCGCTGACGGATCTCTCCGGGCTCATCTCGCCCGCGCAGGAGCGCCTCTTCACCGAGCTCGCGGCCGAGCTGCCGGGCGGCGCTGCGCTGCTCTCGCATGGCATCGTGCGCGAGTGGGACGCTGCGCTTCCGGCATCGATCTCGCCCACCGCCGTCGCACGCTTCCGGGCGGCAAACGCCGACGCGCTGCTGATCACGGACGATGTGCAGATGCAGGGGTTGCAGGGCGCGGCCGGTACCGTCGATGCCGCGCTGCGCGCGCTCGACGCGGGCATCGACCTGGTGTGCATCGGCAACAACCTGCTCGCGCAGGCCGACGAGTGCATCGCGGCCGCGCAGATGGCGCGCGAGCGTGCGACCCGGGACGCACCGTTCGCCGCGAAGCTCGCCGTCG
>JANNKN010000799.1:0-2830 GCA_031396315.1 Deltaproteobacteria bacterium | reverse complement strand
CGCGCAGCTCGAGGAAGCGCGCGCCGCCGCGCGCGACGCGGAGCTGCGCGAGCAACGCCTCGAAGTGCGTGCGCCGCGCGCGGGCGTGATCGACGCGCTGCCCTACGAAGCGGGCGAGCGCCCGCCCGCAGGCGGCGTGGTGGCGGTGCTGCTCGCGGACGGGGCGCCCTACGCGCGTGTATTCGTGCCCGCGGCGGCGCGCGCACGCGTCACACCCGGCAGCGCTGCGCGCGTCCACGTGGACGGCATCGCGGACGCGTTCGCCGCGCGCGTGCGCAGCGTCTCGCACGACGCGAGCTACACGCCTTATTACGCGCTCACCCAGCACGACCGCGGCCGGCTCAGCTACGTCGCGGAGCTCGACCTCACGGACCCGGCCGCGCGCGATCTCCCGAGCGGGCTTCCCGTCGAAGTCGAGTTCGGCGCAGCGAGCGCACGATGAGCGGAGAGCTGGCCATCTCGGCGCGCGGGCTCACGCGCCGCTTCGGTGAGCTCGTCGCGGTCGACCACCTCGTCCTCGAAGTTCCGCGCGCGCAGATCTACGGCTTCCTCGGACCGAACGGCTCGGGCAAGACCACCACGATCCGCATGCTGTGCGGCCTGCTGAAGCCGAGCGAGGGCGACGCGCTGGTGCTCGGCCTCAGCGTGCCGCGCGAGGCGACGAAGCTGCGCGAGCGCATCGGCTACATGACGCAGCGCTTCTCGCTTTACGAAGATCTCACGGTCGGCGAGAACCTCGAGTTCTTGGCCGAGGTGTACGCGCTCCCGCGCCGGAGTGCGGGTGCGCGCATCGCCGCGCTGTGCGCCGAGTACCGGCTCGACAAGCTGCGCGAGCGCCTCGCGGGCACGCTCTCGGGCGGCCAGCGACAGCGCCTCGCGCTCGCGGGCGCGGTGATTCATCAGCCCGACTTGTTGTTTCTCGACGAACCCACCAGCGCGGTCGATCCCGAGAGCCGCCGCGATTTCTGGGAATCGCTGTTCCGGCTCGCCGACGGCGGCACCACGATTCTCGTCTCGACGCACTACATGGACGAAGCCGAGCGCTGCCACGGGCTCGCCATCCTCGACCGTGGCGTGCTGGTTGCGAGCGGTGCGCCGCGCGTGCTGATGGACACGCTCGCCGGCGCGATCGTCGAGGTCGAGGGAGACGAGCTGCGCCGCGCGCGCTCGGCGCTGGAGCCGCTCGCGTTCGTGGTGAGCGTCGCGCAGCTCGGGACGCGCCTGCGCGTCCTCACGGATTGCGCCGAGCCCGCGCGCGAGGTGCAGCAAGCGCTGGCCGCCGCCGGCGTGCGCGCGAGCGCGCAGCTCACGGCGGCGAGCCTCGAGGACGTGTTCGTCTCGGCGACGCGTGGCCGCGGAGTCGCAGCATGAACTTCTGGCGCCGCACCCGCGCGATCGCGCACAAGGAAGTGCGCCAGCTGCGCCGGGATCGATTTACCGCGGGCATGATCGTCGGCCTGCCGACGATCCAGCTGCTGCTGTTCGGCTACGCGATCAACACCGATGTGCGTCACCTGCGCGCGGGCGTCGCCGACCAGGCGAACACGCAGCTCTCGCGTCGCCTGGTAGACGATGCGCAGGCGAGCCAGGCGATCGACATCGTGGCGCGCACGGATACGCCGCAGCAGCTCGAGGTGTTATTGCGCGACGGCCGGATCGCTGTCGGCCTCGCGATCCCGCACGACTTCGAGCGCCGGCTCGCACTGCGCGATCGCGCGCCCGCGCAGCTGCTCGTCGACGGCTCCGACCCCGCTGTGCTGCAAGCCGCGCGCGGCCTCGCCGCCCTGCCCGTCGTCGTGCGCACCCTTCCGCGCGCGGCTCCGGAGCATCCGACCTTCGAGCTGCGCGCCTTCTACAACCCCGAGCGCCGTTCCGCCGTGCAGATCGTGCCCGCGCTGATCGGCGTGATTCTCACGATGACGATGGTGCTCTTCACCGCGATCGCGATCGTGCGCGAGCGCGAGCGCGGCAACCTCGAGCTGCTGATCAACACCCCCGTCCGCACGACCGAGCTGATGCTCGGCAAGATCGCGCCCTACGTCGCGATCGGCATGGTGCAGACGACGTTGATCTTGCTGCTCGGTCGGTTCGCCTTCGACGTGCCGATCCGCGGCAGCTTGCTCGAGCTGTACGCCGCCTCGCTCGTCTTCGTCGCGGCGTCGCTCTCGCTCGGACTGCTGTTCTCGACGCTCGTCTCCACCCAGATGCAGGCCTTCCAGCTGACGTTCACCTCGTTCCTGCCGCAGATCCTGATGAGCGGCTTCATGTTCCCGTTCGACGGCATGCCGCGCCCCGCGCAGCTGTTCGCCGAGCTGCTCCCGCTCACGCACTTCGTGCGGATCGTGCGCGGACTGATCCTGCGCGGCGCGTCGCTCGGCGACGTGAGCGGCGAGCTGTGGCCGCTCGCCGCGTTCTTCGCGGTGACGGTGAGCCTCGCGATCGCGCGCTTCCGGAAGCGGCTCGACTGAAGTTCGTCGCGCGAACTGCCAAGCTGTGCGATCGACTCGCGTGAGGCGCCCCGCTGAGCATGCCGCGACCCATCGTCCATATCGGATTCCACAAGACCGGCACGACCTGGTTTCAGAACTCCGTCTATCCGCGGGTACGCAACCTCGCCTACGTGCCGCGCGCAGCGACGCAGGCCGCTCTGCTCGAACCCAGCGCGCTCGCGTTCGATCCCGCGGAGGCTGCTCGCCAGCTCGGCACCGGCGGCGCGCCGGCGATCCTGTGCGAAGAGAATCTGAGCGGGTACCCGCACAACGGCGGGCTGCACGGCTTCCTCACGAAGGAAATCGCGGAACGCATTCACCGAGTCGTCCCGGACGCGCGC
>JANNKN010000793.1:0-4523 GCA_031396315.1 Deltaproteobacteria bacterium | reverse complement strand
CCAGGCCGACGAGTTCGCCGAGCTGGCTGCGCGCGGCAACTTGATCCCGGTGGTACGCGAGGTGCTCGCGGATCTCGACACGCCGCTGTCGCTGTTCCGCCAGCTCGACGACGGCGCGACTTCGTTCCTGCTCGAATCGGTGCAGGGCGGCGAGAAGTGGGCGCGCTTCAGCCTGATCGGCGTCGGCAGCCGGGCGCGCTTTCAAGCGCGCGGCGCGCAGGTCGAGTGGACCGAGCGCGGGGAGACCCTCCGCTTCGACGCGCAGGGCGACCCGCTCGCGGTGCTGCGGGCGCGGCTCGCGGAGTTTCGGCCCGTGACACTGCCCGGTGTCGAGCTGCCGCGCTTTACCGGCGGGGCAGTCGGCATAGTGGGTTACGACTGGGTGCGCTTCATCGAGAAGATCCCGGACGCGAACCCGGATCCAATCGGGCTCCCGGACCTGTGGTTCAGCTTCCCGGACAGCGTCGTCGTGTACGACAACCTGCGGCACTCGGCGCTGATCGTGCACCACGTCGATCTGCGCGACGGGCGCGAGCCGCGCGCGGCCTACGCGGAAGCCGTCGCCAAGATCGATGCGCTGGTCGCGCGCATCCGCGGCCCGCGCCCCGCGGACGTGCGCCGGCCTCCGGTGCGCGCGCCGATGGAGCTGTCGCGCAGCATGACGCCCGAGGCTTATCAGGACGCTGTGAAGCGCGCGAAGGAATATGTCGTCGCGGGGGACATTTTCCAGGTCGTGCTCGGGCTGCGCTTCACGATGCCGCTGCAAGTCGAGCCCCTCACGCTCTACCGCCAGCTCCGGCGCATCAACCCGAGCCCGTATCTGTTCTTCTTGCGCATGGACGAATCCGTCCTGATCGGCTCGTCGCCCGAGATTCTCGTGCGCCTCGAGGGCGAGCAGATCGACGTCCGCCCGATCGCAGGCACGCGGCGGCGCGGCCACGATGCTGCCGACGACCTCGCGATGGAGCAGGAGCTGCGCACCGATCCGAAGGAGATCGCCGAGCACGTGATGCTGGTCGATCTCGGGCGCAACGACGTGGGCCGCGTCGCCGAAATCGGCAGTGTGGCGTTGACCGAGTACGCGTCGATCGAGCGCTACTCGCATGTGATGCACATCGTCTCGAACGTGCAGGGTAAGCTGCGTGCCGGCCTCGACTGGCTCGACTTGTTACGGGCGACGTTCCCCGCCGGCACGCTCTCGGGCGCGCCGAAGGTGCGCGCGATGGAGATCATCGACGAGCTCGAGACGCTGCGGCGTGGGCCGTTCGGCGGTTGCTGCGGCTACATCGATTATTCCGGCAACATGGATCTCGCGATCACGATCCGCACCATGCTCGCCCACGAGGGCAAGATCTCCGTGCAGGCGGGCGCGGGCATCGTCGCCGATTCGGATCCGCGGCTCGAGTACAAAGAGTGTGAGAACAAGGCGCGCGCGTTGATCGAGGCGATCGATATGGCGCGGGAAGGAGCGGACTAGTGCGAGCTAGTTCCTTAGGGATTGGAGGTCGTCGCGTGCGCCGCGCCTTGCGGCGGGCCGGGGGCCGCTGCGCCGAATGGCTCGCTGGCGGCCCCTCTCAGTCGGGCGCACCGGGGCAGCGAGAGTGCGCGCCGCGTCGTCGTGTGGCGATGCACCGAGTTCGGGGCCGAGCTGCGCTTGATTTCGGCGCAGCGGCCCCCGGCCCGCCGCAAGGCGCTCCTCGGTGTCTGACTTGCGCGAGCGGTGAGGGGAGGAGGGCGGCGCCTCCGCGGCTTCGAGCCGCGTCGGCGTCGCTGCGAACAGGTCGGCTAGCTCGTGCATCGAGCACGGGCGTGTACGGGAGTTACTGAAGTGCCGCGGTTGTTGTTGATCGATAATTATGACTCGTTCACGTACAACCTGTTTCAGTATTTGGGGGAGCTAGGCGCGAGTGTCGAGGTGGTGCGGAACGATGCGGAGCCGCTCGCGGCGCTGCTCGCGCGGGATGTCGAGGGGCTCGTGATCTCGCCGGGGCCGGGGCGTCCCGCGGCTGCCGGGGTTTCGATGGCGGCGGTGCGCGCCTTTGGCGAACGCGGCACGCCGGTGCTCGGTGTGTGTCTCGGTCATCAGGCGATCGGCGAAGTGTTCGGCGGCCGCATCGTCTCTGCGAAGCGCCTGATGCATGGCAAGACGTCGCAGATCCAGCACCAACAACTCGGCGTGTTCTCGGGGCTCGCGAGCCCGCTCGAGGCGACGCGCTACCACAGCCTCGTGATCGAGCCGTCGACGTGCCCTGCGGCGCTCGAGGTCACCGCGCGCAGCGAAGAGGGCGAGATCATGGGCGTGCGACATCGCACGTTGCCGATCGAGGGCGTGCAGTTCCACCCCGAGTCGATCCTGACGCGCGAGGGCAAGCGCTTGCTCGCCAACTTCCTCGCGCGCTGTGCGCCGCGAGCGGCCGCATGAGCCTCCTGCGCGCGATCTCGCTCGCGGCCGAGCGGCAGGAAGTGCCGGCGGGCGTGCTCGAAGCGGCGTTTGGCGAGATCGTGTCGGGCAGCGCGTCGCCGGTTCGGATCGCGGCGCTACTCGTCGCGCTGCGCACGAAGGGCGAGAGCGCGCATGAAATTGCGGCGGCCGCGCGTGCCTTGCGGCGTCACGCGGAGACGGTGCCGCTCGCCGACCCGCGCACGGTCGACACCTGCGGCACGGGCGGAGATGGGGCCGACACGTTCAACATCTCGACGGTCGCCGCATTCGTCGTCGCGGGCGCCGGCGTGCCCGTCGCGAAACACGGTAACCGCGCCGCTACCAGCCAGTGCGGAAGCTTCGACGTGCTCGAAGCCTTGGGCGTGCACGGCGATCTGCCGGTGGCGGTCGCGTCGCGCATCCTCGGCGAGCTCGGCATCGCGCCGTTCTTCGCGCGGCGCGCGCACCCCGCGATGCGCTTCGTCGCGCCGGTGCGCGCCGAGCTGCCGCATCGCACGTTGATGAATGCGATGGGCCCGCTGCTCTCGCCGGTGGGCGCGCGCCGCCAGCTGATCGGCGTGTATGCGCGCGGCCTGGTCGAGACGCTCGCGCACGTTCTGCTCGAGCTCGGCAGTGAGCGGGCGCTCGTCGTGCATGGCGAGGACGGGCTGGATGAGATCACGACCACCGGCGCGACGCACGCCGCGCTGCTCGACGCGGGCCACGTACAGATGCTGCGCATCGAGCCGGAGGCGCTCGGCCTCACGCGCGTGCGGCCCGAGGCGCTGCGCGGCGGCGACGCCCAGGAGAATGCGCGCATCGCGCGCGCCGTGCTCGACGGCGAGCCGGGCGCCGCGCTCGACATCGTGCTCGCGAACGCGGGCGCTGCGCTGTGGGTCGCAGGCGCGGCGCCAGAGCTGAAGAGCGGGGTCGCGCTCGCGCGCGAAAGCATCGGGTCGGGCGCCGCGAAGGCGAAGCTGCTGGCGCTCGCCGCCGCGACCCAGGCGGCGCGCGCATGACGATTCTCGACGAGATCCTCGCAACGAAACGCGTAGAGGTCGCGGCTGCGAAGCAGCGCGAGAGTGCCGGAGCGCTGGCGGCGCGTGCGCGCGCCTGCACACGAAAGCCCGCAAGCCTGCGGGCATCGCTCGCGAGCGCGGACGGCGTGCGCGTGATCGCCGAGATCAAGCGCAAGTCGCCGAGCAAAGGCGAGATCCGGCGCGACTTCGATCCGGTCGCGATCGCGCGCGCCTACACGGCGGCCGGCGCGGCGGCGATCTCGGTGCTGACGGACGAGCGCTACTTCGGCGGCTCGCTCGCGACGCTCGAAGCGGTGCGCGCCGCGACGCCGATCGCGCTGCTGCGCAAGGACTTCGTCGTCGACGCCTACCAGATCGACGAAGCGCGCGTCGCCGGCGCCGACGCGATCCTGCTGATCGTCGCCGCGCTCGCGCCGGCGGAGCTCGCGGCGTTCGCGAAGCACGCGGCCGGCCTTGGCCTCGAGGCGCTGGTCGAGGTCCACGACAGCGCCGAGCTGGAGATCGCGCTCGCGAGCGGCGCGGCGCTGATCGGCATCAACAACCGCGACCTGCGCACGTTCGAGACCGATCTGGCGGTGACCGAGCGGCTCGCCCCGCGCGCAGCCGGGCGTGCTTTGGTGGTCGCGGAGAGCGGTATTTTAGGGCCACCCGACGTCGCCCGGCTCGCGCGAGCGGGCGCGCACGGCTACCTCGTCGGGGAGTCGCTGATGCGCGAAGCCGATGTCGGGCTCGCGCTTCGCAAACTGAGAGGAGACGCGTGACCGTTCGCATCAAGGTGTGCGGGATCATTCACCCCGACGACGCGGCGGCCGCCGTCGATGCGGGCGTCGATCTGATCGGCCTCAACTTCGTGCCGGGCTCGCCGCGCGCGCTCACGCTCGACCAGGCGGAGAAGATCTCGGCGCGCGTCGCAGGCCGAGTCGAGCGCGTGGCGGTGTTCGCGGATGCGACGCCCGAGCAGCTGCTGAAGGTGATGCGGCGCGTCGACCTCGAGCGCGTGCAGTTCCACGGCGACGAGACGGAAGAAGACATCGAGCGCATCGACTTGCCGGTCATCAAGG
>JANNKN010000761.1:0-10075 GCA_031396315.1 Deltaproteobacteria bacterium | reverse complement strand
ACGAGGAGGTCGGCAGCCGCAGCGCGCAGGGTGCGCACGGCGGCTTTCTCGCTGATTCACTCGCGCGCATCGCCACGGCCACCAAGAACGGCGGCCCGCAGGCCCTGCCGCGCGCCCTCGCGCGCTCGCTACTCGTCTCCGCCGACATGGCGCACGCCATTCACCCTAATTACTCGGAACGCCACGAGCCTGGTCACCGGCCCAGACTCGGCGGCGGCCCCGTGCTCAAGGTGAATGCGAATCAGAGCTACGCCAGCGACGCCGTCACGCTCGCGCACTTCACCGCGCTCTGCCGTGGGCGCGGCGTCGAGCCCCAACAATTCGTCGCGCGCAGCGACATGGGCTGCGGCTCCACGATCGGTCCGATCAGCGCAGCGCGCGCCGGTATCCGCACCGTGGATGTCGGCAACCCGATGCTCTCGATGCACTCGTGCCGCGAAATGGCGGCCGTCGCCGACATAGCGCCGATGATCGACGTGCTCGGCGCCTTCTTCGAGACGACGCTCGAGCTCGCGTGATGGCGGACTTCGACGCGAGCGAGAGAAAGATGCGAGCGGCGGGCCTGCCCGAGCTCGCGATCCGCGCCTTCCAGCGCAACTTCGAGCGGCTCGTCGCGGGGGATCGCGGCACGCTCTCGCGTCGCGAGATCGAACCGGTCGACGACGTGCCCGCGTTCGAGGAAACAGCGGAGCTGCTCCGTGCCGGCGAGCGTGCGCTGCCTCGAGCAGTCGTCATCAAGCTCAACGGCGGGCTCGGTACCACGATGGGTATGACGCAAGCGAAGTCCCTGCTGCCGGTGAAGGACGGGCTCACGTTTCTCGACGTGATCGCGCTGCAGATCCGCTCGCTCGCCGCCGCCACCGGCGTGCAAGTGCCGCTCGTGCTGATGAACAGCTTCCGCACGAGCGCTGATTCGCTCGCCGCGCTCGCGAAGCACGGTGCGCTCTCGGCGCAGGTCGCGCCGGAGTTCATGCAGCACAAAGTGCCGCGGCTGCTCGCGAGCGAGCTCGCGCCCGTCGCGTGGCCGCAGGCGCCCGAACACGAATGGTGCCCGCCCGGGCACGGCGACCTCTACACCGCGCTCGTCACCTCCGGCTCGCTCGCCGCGATGCTGCGTGCCGGAATTCGCTACGCGTTCGTATCGAACAGCGACAACCTCGGCGCGGTGCTCGATCGCGGATTGCTGGGTTGGTTCGCCGAGAGCGGCGCGCCCTTCGCGATGGAGGTGAAGCGCCGCAGCGAGGCCGACAAAAAGGGTGGCCACCTCGCGCGCGCCAAGGGCGGCGGCCTCGTGCTGCGCGAGACGGCGCAATGCCCGGACGACGAGGTCGCGAGCTTCCAGGACGTCACGCTCTACAAGTTCTTCAACACCAACAACTTGTGGATCGACCTCCGCGCGCTCGAGCGCGCGCTGCAAGCGAACGGCGGCGTGTTGCCGTTGCCGTTCATTCGCAACGAGAAGAGCGTCGACCCGCAGCGCGCGGAGTCGCCGCGCGTCGTGCAGCTCGAGACCGCGATGGGCGCCGCGATCTCGTGTTTCGCGGGTGCACGAGCGATCGAAGTGCCCGCCCACCGCTTCGCGCCCGTGAAGAGCACCGGCGACCTGCTCGCGATCCGCAGCGACGCCTACGTGCTGAGCCCCGATTACCGCATCCTGCCCGCGCCCGGCGGCCCCGGCGACCGGCTCGTGATCGACCTCGATCCGGCTTTTTTCAAACGCGTCGATCAGCTCGACGCGCGTACCCCGCATGGCCCGCCGAGCCTGATTCGTGCGCGGCGCCTCACCGTGCGCGGCGACGTGACCTTCGCGAAGGGCGCGGTGATCGAAGGGGAAGTGGAGATCGAGGGCTGAGGACGTCGCTTCGCTAATTGATCCGCATCACCAGTGGTCGCAGCTGCTCCACGTTCTCGCGCACCGCCTCCGCATCCTCCGCACCCGGCTCGAGCTCGAGATACTTCTCGAAGTCCGCGAGCGCGGGGCCGAAACACTCGAGGCGCGCGTACAGGCCGCCGCGGTCGCGGTGCTCGCTGGCGATCTCGGGTGCCAGTAACAAGATTCGGTCGCACAGCCCGATTGCGTGCAGCCACTCTCGCTTGCCGACGTGGATGTGCTTCAGGTTCGAGCACATGCGCACGAGGGTCGCGCGCGTGTTCGCGGGGCGCAGGAAGACGGGCTCGAGCGTGGCCTCGGGCCCGAAGCTCTGTTTGAGGCGTTCGGTGGCCTCGGCGTCGTCGACGAGGCGGAAGTGGAACGCGTCGCCGAGCACCGGCGGATCTTCGGGCGTGCGCACCAGGAAGTGCGACGGGAATGGCAGACCCTGGAGCGGGACGCCGCAGCGCGCGCCGACTTCGATCGCGACGATCGCGAGCGTGATCGGGATGCCCGCGCGGCGCGCGATCACTTGCGAGAGGTCGCTGTTGCGCGGGTCGCCGTACTCGGAGCGGTTTCCGTAATAACCGCAGTCGCGCTGGAGGAATTGCAGCAGCGCCCCGAGCCGCGTCGCGGGCGTTCCGTCCGGCAGCTTCTTGCGCGCGGCCTCGCCGAGCCGGTCGAGCTCGGCGAACGCCTTCGCGGGCTCGACGTGGGCGAACTCCGCGGCGAGCGTGAGCGCAGCCTCGGCGAGGCCAACTGCGGCGTTCGCGCGCAACTTTTCCGCGAGGGCTCGGAAGCGTTCGCTCGGCGGGCTCGCGTCGTCCATGCGCGGAGTAAAGGCGGCGTGCAGCGCGCGCGCAACGCGTGCTGGCGCGGGAGTTGCGCAAGAACGTCCCCGATCGGATTCATGCAACGTGCTCGCGGGGCACGCGCGTTCGCGTCTAGACTGGGCGCCCCTATGGCGAACTTGATTCGACACGAGATCGCGGGCGTACCGGTCGCGGACATCGCGCGGGATTTCGGCACCCCCACCTACGTCTACGACGCGGCCACGATCGCGGCGCGCGTCGCGGAGCTGCGCGCGTTCGACGTGGTGCGCTACGCCCAAAAGGCCAACTCGAACCTCGCGGTGCTCGACCTCGTGCGGCGCTGCGGCGCGCTCGTCGATGCGGTCTCGGCCGGCGAGATCCACCGCGCGCTCGCGGCCGGATATGCGCCGAGCGGAGACCCGCCGCCGATCGTCTACACCGCCGACGTATTCGACCGCGAGTCGCTCGACGTGATCACGGAGTACGGCATCCCGGTGAACTGCGGCTCGAGCGACATGCTCGCGCAGTACGCCGAGCGAGTGCCGGGTGGCGAGGTGACGCTGCGCGTGAACCCGGGCTTCGGCCACGGGCACAGCAAAAAGACGAACACCGGCGGCGAGCACTCGAAGCACGGCATCTGGCACGCGGATCTGCCGCGGGCGCTCGAAGTCGCGGCGAAGGCGGGTGTGCGCGTCACCGGGCTGCACTTACACATCGGCTCCGGCGCGGATCTCGAGCATCTCGCGCTGGTGGCGGGCGCCTGCGAACGGCTCGCGAGCGTCGTCGGCGCTTCGCTGCAGACGCTCAGCGCGGGCGGTGGGCTGCCCGTTCCGTATCGCAAGGGCGACGTACGCCCCGACATCGGCAGCTATTTCCGCATCTGGGACGCCGCACGCAAACGCGTCGAAGTGAAGCTCGGCAAAAAGCTCGGGCTCGAGATCGAGCCGGGTCGCTACATCGTCGCAGAGTCGGGCTTCCTGGTCGCCGAGGTCCGCGCCGTCAAGCAAGTGGCGTCGCGCACATTCGTGCTGCTCGACGCGGGCTTCAACGCGCTCGCGCGACCGGTGATGTACGGCGCCTACCACCCGATGTCGCTCGCGCCGAGCGACGACACGCCGCGCGCACTGCGCGAGGTCGTGGTGGGCGGGCCGCTGTGCGAGAGCGGCGACATCTTCACGCAGGACGAGGGCGGTGTGGTGCGCACCCAGCCGCTGCCCGAAGCGCGCGTCGGCGACTTCGTCGTGATCGAGAGCGCAGGCGCGTACGGCTTCGCGATGGCCTCGAACTACAACAGCAAGCCGCGCCCCGCCGAAGTCCTCGTCCGCAACGGCAAAGCCCTCCTCACCCGCGCCCGCGAAACCAGCGCCGACATGCTCCGCGGCGAGCTCATTCCAGGCGACTAGAAACTCCGAACGAATCCAGAGCGCCTCGATGGCGCTCTGGATTCGCCTCTTCTCTCCCTCCGAAGAGCCCCGCCCGCCCGCCGGCGCAGGGGCGGGGCCTTCGCGGAGGCGAGCGCCAGGCGCAGGCCGCAACCACGCCAAGAAACACCTCGGTGCGTCTGCCTACCCCGACGCCCCATAACACCCAGCCATCACGCGCAGCGGCCGAGCGCCGAGCCACAGCGACGGCCCCGCCCCTGCGCCGCCTCGCTGCTCTTCACCACTCTTTGCGTTTCCCGTCCGGCCCTTCGCTCGGCAGCTTCGCGAGCCGGTGCGCGAGCGTGCGGATGAAGCGCAGGCCGATCGCGGGATTCGCGGTCACGAAACGCTCGAGCTCGGCGGCGTTCAGCACGACCGCGAAGAGCGGCCCGGCGGCGTGCATGCTCGCCGTGCGCGGCATGCTGGTGAGCGTCGCGACCTCGCTGAGAAACGAGCCCTCGCGCTCGACGCGCGCGAGCTCGCGCCCGGCGCGCGAGACGGTCACCGAGCCCTTGAGCAGCAGGAAGGCATAATAAGAGTGCTCGCCCTCGCCGCACATTTGCTCGCCGTCCTCGAACTTCACGAAGTAAGGCCGTAGGCCCGGGCGCTTGCACAGGTCGATCAGCAGCGGGTCGACCAGCGACTCGATCAGCTGGGTGAGCGCGGTGTCGTCGATGTTGCTGCGGCGGCTGGCAGCGTAGGTCGCGGATTCGAAGGCCCAGCCCGAGACGGCGGCGTTCACGCGCGCCTGCACCTCGGCGACGCTACCCGGGCGCCGCGACGGATCGAGGAAGAGCATGCTCATGATCACGTCTTCCAGCTCGGGCGAGCAGGTGAGGCGACGTTCGCTGAGCGCGGGCAGGCCATAGATCTGGTCGTCGGAATCCGTGCGCACGAGGTCGTCGCGCTCGGCGAGGTTCACGCCCGTCGCGAATGCCCAGGCCGTGACGCCGATACCCCAGAGGTCCGTGCGCAGGTCGTATTGATCGAAGCGCTCGTTGCGCTGCTCCGGCGCCTGATAACCGCGCGTGCCCACGCTGAAGGGCAACACGCCGCGGCTGATGCGCGAAGCCTGTGCCACGCCGAAATCGGTGAGCACGAAGCCGCCGCGGCCGTCGAGCAGCACGTTGGCGGGCTTGATGTCGAGGTGGAGCAGCGACGCGCCGTGCGCGATGCCGAGTGCGCACAGCAGGTCGCCGAGCAGGCGCCACACTTGGTCTTCTTCCGCCGGGCCCGCAAGCGTCATCTGGTCGCGCAGGCTGCCTTCCGGGAAATACTCCATCACCACGAATGCCGGCGAGAGGTCGAGGCGCCAGTCGTAGACGCGCGGGATGCGGTCGTGCTGGATCGCGAGCAGCGCTGCGAGCTCGCGGCGCGCGAGGTCGCTCGATGCGCCCTTCGTGTCGCCTAGAATTTTGATGGCGACGCGCTCTGGCGGGCTGTCGTCGCGGCGGCGGTCGTGATCCAGACAACGTGCGAAGAACACCGAGCCGAAGGAGCCCTTGCCGAGGCGCTTGATCAGCCGATAGCGAAAGCGCGCGCGCAGCTCGGAGCCGAAGGTGGGCGCAGCCGGCGCGGCTACGGGCGCATCGGCGGTTCCATCACTGCTGCTGCCTTCCGGCTTCACGCCTCCCTCCCCAATGGGTTCCTTGCGGAGTAACCCGCAGGCGCCTTGAGACCGACACCGCGGCGCTCCGCCCGAGGCGCTGGGCGCGAGGTAGTTGCGCATCCGCTGCGCATTCGGCCTTGCTGCTCCGTCGGGTCGCCGGTACCAAACCGCCACCCAAACGGAGGCGCCGTGCCCGTCAGTTCCGACCTACTGCGCGAATTGTGCTCGCGAACCCTCGACCGCACGAACTTCGCCGGCCTCGGCGAACGCATCGAGGGCAAAGTGCGCGACAGCTACGTGGAGGAGAAGCGGCGCACGATCGTGGTGTCGGACCGGGTGAGCTGCTTCGACGTGGTGGTCGGCACGATCCCGCTGAAGGGCCAGGTGCTCAACCAGATGGCAGCGTTCTGGTTCGAGAAGACGCGCGAGCTCGCGCAAAACCACTTGATCTCGGTGCCCGATCCGAACGTCTCGATCGTGCGCGAGGTGAGCATTCAGCCCGTCGAGTTCGTGACGCGCGCGTATCTCACGGGCGTGACCTCGACCTCGATCTGGACCGCCTACGCGAAGGGTGCGCGCGAGTACTGCGGGCAGCGCCTGCCCGACGGTTTGGTGAAGCACCAGAAGCTGCCGCAGACGATCGTGACGCCGACGACGAAGGCCGAGCAGGGCGCACACGATGAGCTCACATCTCGCGCCGAAATCGTGCGCCGCGGCGCGATGACTGCGGAGCTCTACGACCGCGCCGAGGCGCTCGCGCTGAAGCTGTTCGCCGCGGGCAGCGTCTGGGCCGCGAGCCGCGGGCTGATTCTCGTCGATACGAAGTACGAGCTCGGCCTCGACGAAGCGGGCAACCTGGTCGTCGCGGACGAGATCCACACGCCCGACTCGTCTCGCTACTGGCACCTCGACGGCTACGAACAGAGCATGGCTGCCGGCACGGATCCGAAGCGCTCGACAAGGAATACGTGCGGCGCTGGTTCGTGAACGAGCGGGGTTATCAGGGGAATGGCCCGCCGCCGCCGCTGCCGGATGAGGTGCGCATCGAAGCCGCGCGCCGTTACATCGAGTCGTTCGAGCAGCTCTCGGGGCGCGCGTTCGTGCCCGACGTCAGCGAGCCGATCGCGCGCATCCGCCGCAATCTCGGGCTGTAGCCGCCGCGCATGAGCGATCCCCAGCATCGCTCGGGCGGCGACGGCATCACGCCCGGCTACGCGAACTACGTGCTCGGCCTGCTGTTCGTCGCCTACGTCTTCAACTTCATCGACCGCCAGATCCTCGGCATCCTGCTCGATTCGATCAAGCAGGATTTGCACCTGAGCGATTCCGTAATGGGTCTGCTGACCGGAACCGCGTTCGCGGTGTTCTACGCGACGCTCGGTCTCCCGATCGCGCGCCTCGCCGACGTCTGGGTGCGGCGCTCGATCATCGCGCTCGGGCTCGCACTCTGGAGCGGCATGACCGCGTTCAGCGGCATGGCGCAGAACCTCGTTCAACTCGCGGGCGCGCGCATCGGCGTCGGCGTTGGCGAAGCCGCACTCTCGCCGCCTGCGCACTCGCTGATCTCCGGCTACTTCCCGCCCGAAAGGCGCGCGACCGCGCTCGGGATCTACGCCGTCGGCATCCACGTCGGCACGCTGTTCGGCTTCAAGGGCGGCGGCATGCTCGACGACGCCTTTGGCTGGCGCACCACGTTCTTGATCGTGGGTCTACCCGGGTTGTTACTGGCTCTGCTCGTGCGCTTCACGGTGAAGGAGCCCGCGCGCGGCCGCACCGATCCGACGCGCGCGGGGTTGAAACCGTCTCCGCCGATGCGCGAGGTGATCGCTCACCTGATGACACAGCCGTCGTTCGTGCTGCTGTCGATCGCGATGGGGATGACGGCGTTCGCCGGCTACGCGTTCTCGGTGTGGGCGCCGACGTTCTTGAAGCGCGCGCACGGTTGGTCGTCGAGCGAGGCGGGCGATCTCGGTTGGTCGATCGGCATCGGCGGCGCGCTCGGCTCGATCTTTGCGGGCTGGCTCGCGGACCGGCTCGGTCGCCGCGACCCGCGCTGGTGGGTCTGGGTGCCGGCGCTTGCCGGCATCGGCCCGCTGCCCTTCACGCTCGCGTTCCTGTTCCACGGCGACCCGGTGATGGCGCTCGTGATCGCGACGCCCGGCATGGCAATCGGCGCGTTCTATCAGGGCCCCAGCTTCGCCGCGGTACAGAACCTCGCGCCGCCGCCGATGCGTGCGATCGCGAGCGGCCTCATGCTGTTCATCACCACGATGATCGGCTACGCGCTCGGCCCGCCGACGATCGGGCTGCTCAATGATCACGTGTTCGCGCAGCACGGCGAGCTCGCGGTGCGCTACTCGCTCGCCGTCGTGCTGACCGTCGCAGGCGTGTTCGGCTCGCTCTTCTACACGCTCGCCGCCCGCACGCTGCGCGCGGATCTTCAGCGGACCGCGTCTCGCGCGTGATGGCGGGCGTCGCGCCGGCGCGCGCAGCAGCGGCGCTCGCGATCTCGCGGCTCGAGGAGCACGAGCTGCGCGCAGCGGCGGCGCTGCTCGGACGCGCGTTTCGCGACAACGCCATGAACCGCGCCGTGGTCGGAGGCTCCGAGCGTGTGCGCGAGCGCTCGAACGCGGCGGGCATGTGCGCCGTGCTGCCGCTCGCGCGCACGCGCGGCGTCGTAATTGCTGCACGCTCGAAGGCGCGGCTCGTGGGCGCCCTCGTCGCGCTGCCGCCAGGCGTCACCAGCGTTGGCCGACCGAGCTGGCTCGCGATGCTGCGCCTGCTCGCCGCCCAGCGGCCGCGCGTCGCGGGGCGCTGGTCCGCCGTCGCCGAGGCGCTCCAGCTGCATCGCCCCCTCGCGCCGCACGCCTACCTCGCGACCCTCGGCGTCGAGCCGGAGCTGCAGCGCGCGGGCGCCGGCCGCGCACTGCTCGCGCACTGGCTCGAGATGGTTGACGCTCAGGCGCAACGTGCATATCTCGAAACCGATTCGACCGCGAACGTCGCGTGGTACGAGCGCTTCGGCTTCGCGGTACGCGCTGAGCTCGAAGTGCTCGGCGTGACGGCTTACCTGATGGAGCGCAGCCCACGCGATGCCTGAGCGAACGCAGAGCTTGTACGAGACGATCGGCGTCGCGCGTGATGCCGACGCCGACGTGTTGAAGAAGGCCTACCGAAAGCTCGCGAAGAAGTTCCACCCCGATGCGAACCCCGGCAACGCGAAGGCCGAGGAGCGCTTCAAGGAAATCTCGCGCGCCTACGACGTGTTGTCGGATCCCGAGAAGCGGCGCGCCTACGACGAGTTCGGGGACGTGGCACTGCAAGCTGGCTTCGACGCCGAGGCGGCGCGCCGCGCGCAGGCGAACTTTGGGCAAGCGTTCCGCGGCGGCCAGGGCCCCGATTTCGAGTTCGGTGACGCGGGTGGAATGGACGAGCTGCTCGGCCGCATGTTCGGCGCCGGCGCGCGTGGGCGCGGCGGCTTCAGTCGCTCGCTGCGCGGCGCCGACGTCGAGGCCGAGCTCGAGCTCGACTTCCTCGAAGCGGTGCATGGCGGCGAGAAGAAGCTCACGCTCGCGACGCACGGGCCGCGCGGCGGCGCGAACACCGAGACGGTGACGGTGCGCATTCCGCGCGGCGTCGGCGACGGCGGGCGCATCCGGCTCGCAGGCAAGGGTGGCACGTCGCCCGGCGATGGCCCGCGTGGCGACTTGTTCGCGACGATCCGTGTGCGCCCGCATCCCGTGTTTCGCCGCGAGGGCCGCGATGTGCTGCTCGACGTACCCATTACGGTGGGTGAGGCGATCCGCGGCGCGCAAATCGAAGTGCCGACGCTCGAGGGCCGCGCGACGCTCGCGATTCCGCCGGGCACCGACAGCGGACGCAAGCTGCGTCTACGCGGCAAAGGCGTGCCCGACCCGAGCGGTGGCGCGCGCGGCGATCTGTATGTGGTGGTGCAGATTCGCGTCCCGAAGCAGCTGGAAGCCGAGGCACTCGCCCACGTCGACGCGCTCGCCGAGGCCGAGGCAACGGACTTGCGCGAGGGCTTGTTCCAGAGCTGATCCGCGCCGCTCCCTCGCGCGAACGAGGAGCTAGACGCGTGCCGCGTGCTTATGCGACGCTGCCCCGCGCATGGAATCCCAGCCGACGCTCGCCGCTCTCGACACGCGCTCGCGCAAGCCGCGCCGCGCCGACGACGGCCGCCTGGTTCGCGGGCGCAAGAGCCGCGCGAAGATTCGAGATGCGTTTCGCTCGCTGTTCCGCGAGCACGGCTTCGACGCCACCACGTTGCGCATGATCGGCGACCGCGCCGGCATGGGCGCGAGCTCGATCTACCGCCACATCCGCAGCAAGGAAGAGCTGCTGG
>JANNKN010000759.1:0-1501 GCA_031396315.1 Deltaproteobacteria bacterium | reverse complement strand
CTGCGGAAATGCGGATTCGTCCCGACCGGCGGCGAGCTTCAGACCGCCGGCTTCGTCCATCACATGCATTGGCGCGCCTGGCTCGACGACCCGAGCGGGCGGATCGCGAAGCTCGAGATCGCGCAGCCCGTAGTCGCCATGGAGCGCAGCGCGGCGACTGGCGGCGAATGCTGTCGCGACCCGGCGCCGCGGCTACAGGATCTCGTTGGCAGCGCCTTCGATGCGGGCTTCGCGAAGCGGCTCGCCGGCATTTTCGGTGGACCCCTCGGCTGCTCGCACCTGCTGACGCTCGGGCAAGCGCTCGGCGCGCTGGTGCCGCGCGTGCTGGCGGATCCCGCGCGCGCACCGGCAGCGCGCGCACCCGGCGAGCGCGTCGCCAAGCAGACGCTCGTGCTCGACGGCTTCGAGCGCGCGGCGGGAGCGCTCGAGATCGCGATCCAGGCGGCCGATTACCGCTTCGCGCCGCACACGAGCGCCCGGGACTTCATCGACCGGCTCGGCGTCGCGCGCGAGCTGCGCGTGTTAGGGGAAGTGACGATGAGCGAGCTGCGGCTGGTCGCCCTGCGCGCCGTCGCGCGCGAGCGCACTCCCGCGAGCCTCGGCGCACCGTGGCGCGATCTCGGCGACGCCGTCGCACCGCTCGCGGGCGACTCGGCGCTGCGCGGCATGGCAGCGCGAATTCGCGCGCGCATGAGCGCGCTGCCCGAGAGCGAGGAGCGCGCGCTGCTCAGCGAAGCGCTGCTCAACTTCGCGCCGGGGCTGATTCAGTGCATGCCCGCTCTCAGCCATCGCCTCGGCTCGCTGTTCGCGCGCGCGGCCGCAGCACGCAGCGCCGAGCCGCCCGCTGGCGTCGGGAGCATGATCCTGACGAGCGGCGGCCTACCCGACTCATGTTACATGTGGCGTACCGGTAGCTCGGCGAATCGCTCGCGGCGTTTCTGAGCTTCGTATCGCACGCGCAGGAGGCTTCATGCGACGGCTCCTTCATCCGCTGATCGCGCTCTCGATCGCGCTCGCGCTCGCAGCCAGTGGCGCGGGCTCCGAGGAGAAACCGGCGACCGCAGCGCCGCAGCTCCTCGCGATCCGCGCCGCGCAGCTGATCGACGGCAGTGGCGCGGCTCCGCTCCGCAATGCGGTCGTGCTGATCGAGGGCGAACGCATCCGCGCCGTGGGCGCGAACCTCGCGGTTCCGGACGGCGCGCGCGTGATCGACCTCGGCGGCGCGACGCTGCTCCCCGGCCTGATCGATTGCCACACACACGTCTCGGGCGGCGATTCGGGCGACTACTACGCGGAGCTCTTTCGCGTCACGCCGATCGACCAAGCCGTGCGTGCACACGTCTACGCGCGACGCACGCTCGAAGCCGGCTTTACGACGGTGCGCGAAGTCGGAGCGGAGGAGCTCGTCGATCTCGCATTGAAGCGCGCAATCGAAGACGGAGCCGTGAGTGGCCCGCGCATGCAAGTGGCGACGCTCATGATCGGGGCCACGGGCGGCCAC
>JANNKN010000753.1:0-5523 GCA_031396315.1 Deltaproteobacteria bacterium | reverse complement strand
TCGGGCTGCTCGCGGGTTCAGCGGTTGGCGCGACCGCGCGCGTCGATGTCTGGTCGGATCCACGTCTGCTCTGGGCGGATGCCCTCGAAAAATCTCCGTCGAGCGCGCGCGCGTGGAACAATCTCGGCATGGCATACCTCGCACGCGACGAGTTCGAGCGCGCGAGCGACGCGTTTCGGCGCGCGCTCGCGATCGATCCTTCCACTCCTCGGGCGCGAGAGAATCTGCACGAGCTCCGAATTCTGTGTGGGAGACGTTGTCCATGACGGCCGCGCGCGCGCGGGCGTGGAGCCTGCTCCTCATCGGTTTCGCACTCTTCTCGCCGGCCGCAGGCTTCGCGGCCAAGGGCCCTTGCCAATGCAAGGACCTCCCGGCCATGGAGCAGGAGCTGTTCGAGCAGGAGTGGCTTCAGCGCGAGTTCTACGAGTATCTGCTCGGTAACAAGTCACCGCCGACTCCGGGGCCGAAGCAGACGTCAGCGCGGGCGCTCTCCAACCAGGTGACCCGAGCCTTCAACCAATGGCGGCGCTCTGCGGCGGGCGGCGGGGGCCAAGGGGGCGGCGGAGCCGCGCTGGGCATGTCTTGGGCGACGTGCTCGCTCGTCTCGTACAAGGGTAAAAAAGAGGTCCCGTTCGACGAACCGAAGCTTCGCGCTCAGAATTGCAAGGAGGTCGCAGACTTTCTGATCGCACACGAGCAGAAGCATGTCGACCAGTGCAACAAGTTCACGGCGTCGAAGAACCTCCGCCAGAACCCGAACTCGTGGATGGATTACGCCGCCTTCGACGTCGAGGCCTACGGCGCCGGCATCCAGGAGCTGCGCAAGTCGATCGCAGAGCTCGCCAAGAAGTGCGGCTGGGCTGGCTCGACCCACGCGACCAAGAAGAACGCGATCGACGGGCAGGAGGTCGACGTCGTCCCCACGCTGCAGGAGGCCAAAGCGCTCGCCAAGGCGCTCCAAGGGAGCGGAAAACCATGAGCGCCCACTCGCGATCGCTGTGCGCGGTTTCGGTCGCGGCGCTGCTGGCCACTGCGTGCGGTGGGGAGGATCCGCCCGACCCGAGCGCGCCGGACTCGGCTGGCGCAGAGAGCGCCCTGAGCCCCGCGCCGGACGACTCGTTCGAGGTGATCGGAACGACGCTCTTCTTCGACGACGACGTGCTCCCGACTGCGGACGCTTTGAAGAAGTACGAGGCAGAGTGCTCGGGCAAGCCCACGCCGGAGTGCAAGCGGCTTCAGTGGCAACTCGAGTTCGCGCTCTACGTGGACATGCGCGAGCTCGCGCGGCGGGATGCGCTCGACGAGGAGCTCGTTCGCGTGGGCGCCGCCGCCGACTCCCCTCAGCTCAAAGCCTTCTCACTCGATCGCATGCTCGGGCGCGGCCTTCGGCCCGAGGAGCACGCGCTCGTGGTCGCGGCGTTCGACGATCCTTACCCGAGCGTTCGTGCCGTTGCTCAGCTGCTGGCGCGTCAGCTCCCCGACGAGAAGTGGGCGCGCATGCTCCCGCGCGACAGCAACCTGCGCCGCGACGGCGTGAGCGGCCTGATCGCCGGAGTCACGCCCGACGAGAAGCGCCTCGGCGCGCCCGTGTATCCGCGCTCGACGCATTGGCACTTCGCGAGCAGCCCCGAACGCGGAGAGTTCTTCACGACGCCCGACGATCCCGACGACGTGGTCGCGTTCTACGCGAAGGGCGACCACGAAGTCCTGAGCGCGGCGCAGCTCGCGTCGAAGCTCGAAGAGGTTGCGAGCTCCGCGCAGAATCCGCTGCTGATCGCGCAGAAGATGCAGGAGGCGATCGCGGCCGGGCAGAGCCCGGAGGAGGTGATGAGCGCGCTCACCACGGGAGCCATGGGCGCCAACATCGACTGGACGCGCGGGATCGAGGGCGCCGAGGGCATGCGCGACCCGCGCTACGTCGTGCTTGCCGAGGAGCAGGGGCTCGGCCAACCGCTGCCCGCGCGCGTGGTCGCGATCTTCGAGGACGAGCTGATGGGTGCGACCGGTCTGATCTTCCGTAACAAGCCGCGCGTGCCGACGCCTCCCGACCTCTCGACCCCCGAGGCGATGGAGGCCTATCTGCGCGTCCAGCAGATACTCGCCTCGCCGGAGGCGCAAGTGCATTGAGGCGGCTCGGCGAGCGCGTGTGACTAGATCCGCCGCGTCACGTCGGGGAAGCTCTTCCAGACCGGCACGCCGCAGAAGTGGTCGCCCTCGGTGCAGCGCGGCGAGACGAGCCCGCTGCGCACGCTGCACGGCGGCCCTATGTGGCGCATCAGCGTCGGGTGCACGGCGCGCACCTGCGCGATCTCGTCCATCGACGCGTCGTAGATCTCGCGCTGCGCGTTGAAGCAGGTGCGCATCGTCCACTTGTGCAAGAGGTGCAGCAGCGAGCCGGATTCTTCGAAACGCACGGCGAGCGCGTTCGGCAGCACGTAGAGCGCGTGGGAAGGGGCGACACCGAGCGCGACGAGCCGCGCGCGTGCGTGCCACTGCGCTTCGACGCACTCGCGGAAGACGGCGCGGCAGCCGGGGTCGCCAGCAATTAGGGACGGCTCGAGCACGTCTACGCGTTCGGGCACGGTGCGCGTCAGCAGCGGGCGCGAGCCCGGCACCATGCGGTGGCGCTGGTCCTGCGAATCGGCGGTGTGCGAGAGCTTCTTGCGGAACGTGTAGTGCGCGTGATTCAGTGCGCGCATCAGCGGGCTGTGCACGCCGAGATTCAGCGTGTCGAGGCGGTAGCGGTTCTGCGCGGGGTCGAGCACGAGCGCGAGCGCGGACGCGTCGTCGAGATCGGGCCGGCCGAGCACGTTCTTCACGGCGCTCGCAACCGAGGCAGGGCCGTTCACGCCATAATCGATCAGCCGCGCGCTGCGGCCGTTCAGCGACTTGTCGAATACCTCGATCCAGGCGGGATCGACGGGCCGGGTTGCGACCCGGTTCTCGGGCAGCTCGCTCGCTGCGAGCTCGCCTTCACCGATCTCGTCGAAGAAGCCTGGATCGAAGGCGCGCACCGCGCCGACCATCTTGCCGACGACGTCGCGCGCCTCGTCCGGCGTGTCGCTCGCCGCGGCCATGCGCTGCAGGCGATGCAGCGTGATGCCCGAGACCGTGTAGACCATCGCGGTGTGGCAGGCGACCGGGATCACGTAGCGCGCCGTCTCGATCGATTTCTTCTCGGCCTCACGCTTCACGCTGCGCCCGAACGCCTTGCTCTGGCGATCCTTGAGCCGCCACAGCTCCGACAGAATCGCGAGTACGATCGGCTGCAGGCGAACGTTCAGCTCGCGATACGCGCGCCACGCGTCGATGACGGAGCGCTCGAAGACGACGCGCGCTTCGCCGGCGAGCGCGGGCGGAACGTGCGCGCGGATCTCGTCGAGCCGCACGTAGCGCTGGCTCTGCTGCTCGCTGTTATAGAACGGGAAGCTGTGCAGCAGCGACCAGACGAGCTGGCGCGAGACGCCCTCGAGCGCGAACTCGAAGGTCGCGTGCTGGAAGACGGTGTGATGGCCGCCCGCATAGGTGAGGCTGCCGATGCGGCCGCGCTGCTCGGGGGTGATCTCGTCGGCGCCGATCACGCGCGGCGAGTAACAAGTGCGCGCCGCAGCGATCGCATCGTCGTAGGGCGCGTCGAACCAGTTGCGCAGGCGCACCTGCGCACCGCCGTCGATCACGGCCTGCGACGCTGCTGAAGGCGCTGCCGCCACGCGCGAATCCCCCCGGAGAGCCGCGGGAATCTCGCATCGACGGCGCCGAGGCGCATCCGAGTGGCCCTTTGGGGTCAGACCCCAAAGGGCCACTCGCTTGGAGCGGGCTGGGTGCTCGCATTCCACAATCCCAGAAGCACGCGCCTCAGCTGCGCGCGAGATGCCACCGCGCGCGCTGCGGGCGAGAATCGCGCGCGCGTCGCAGGCCTGCGGCCGGGAGCTGCGCGCGCGTGCGCCCTCGGCACGAGGATTGCGCTGGAGGGTGCCGGGCGAGTGCGCCCGCGGGAGCCGAGTTTTGGAGCGAGCGGTTTGGATCGTGCACGGCGATGCGCAGGCGCGGACGGCGCTGGCGCGCATGGCCGGCCTACCCGCGCTCAGCGGTCCGCCGCGGCTGGGCGCGTTTCCACCTGCGCCTTCTCCCGGCGCGGTCATGCTGCACGTCCCGCTCGCCGCAAATGACGCGCTCGCGTTCGCGCATGCTTCCGCAGCCCAGCATCCCCGCGCGCACTGGCTGCTGATCGCAGACCCGGGCCTCGCGCCGAGCTGGGTGCTCGCGGCTTTCGCGGGCCTGCGCACCACGCTGCTGCTCTGGCCGGTGCAGCCCGCAGCGCTTCAGCAAGCGATTCGCCACGCGCTCGCAGGCGGCGCCGCCAGCGTCGGCGCTCGCCGCCAGCGCGACGCGCTCGTCGCCCGCTTCGCCCGCACACTGGGGGATCTCGCGATCCCCGAGCCCGTGCTCGACGCCTCGGGCCATCTCGCGATCACGGGCGAGCGCGGCGTCGGAAAACTGCTCGTCGCGCGCACGCTGCACGCGCTCTGGGACACGGCCGAGGACGAGGGGCGCGCCGATTTCGTGCTGCTCGCAGGCGACGCGCTCGCGAGCGGCGCACAGCTCGAGGCTCGCCTCGCGGCGGCGGCCGAGCCTGCGGAGCGGCTGGTGGTTTGCGTCGAGGATCCGGCAGCGTTTTCGCCCACCGTCCAGCGCGAGCTTGCGAGCTGGGTCGAGCTCGGGCCGCCCGCCGCGGCCATCGATCCCACGCGGCTGCTCTGGGTGTTCCTGCGCCCCGAATCGTTTGGCGGCGTCGCAGCGCTCGAAGGCGCACTCGCCGAGCTGTGCGAATCGCCTGCGCTACGCCTTCCGCCGCTCCGCGAGCGCTCGGGTGCGGCGCTGCGGCTCGCCGAGCAATGGCTGCGCGAGTGGTACGCCGCGCAGAACGACGCGCCCCGTGCGCTCGCGCAATCTGCGCGCGACGCGATCGAGGCCGACCCGTGGCCTGGCAACGCGCGCGAGCTCGAAGCCGCGCTGCGCCGCGCCGTAACCGCGCTGGGTGAAGCGCCGATCGAAGCGAACGCGCTCGGCCTCGCGAACCACGCGCGCTCGAGCGCGTTCGACGCCATTCCCGGCGACGCGCGCGAGTTCGCGACCGTGATCGAAGAGCTCGACGCCGCGCGCGCCGCCGAAGCCGCTGGCGAGGACTACGAATCGCGCCGCGACGAGCCGCGCGCGAGCGCGCCGATCCCGCCGTCACCGCTCGTCCCCGCAGCGGAAACCGCGCCCGCAGCGTCTCCGCCGCCTGCGCAATCCGACCTGCGCGCCTTCGCCCGCGCCGCCGCCCGCGAGCTCGCGCCGGCACTCGAAGCGCTGCGCAGCCGCGAGGGCGACCCCGCCGCTGCGCGCCTCGCCCGCCGCCTCGCACGCCTCGAACAGTTCGCAGGCCTCGACGCGAACTCCAGCGACAGCACCGAAGTCGCGCCGCTGCTCGCGGCACTGCTCGCCGACCGCCGCGACGAGCTCCTCGCAAAGCGCCTGCTC
>JANNKN010000748.1:0-22459 GCA_031396315.1 Deltaproteobacteria bacterium | reverse complement strand
TCGAGGAGTGACGGGGCGGTTGTTGGAGACTTCAGAGGGGTGAGTTGATGGCGATTACGTTGCTTCGCTTTGATTTGCGGCGCGCGCCGTTTTCGCCCGTCGATCACGCGGCGCTGTATGCCGCTGCGCTCGAGATGGCGGAGTACGCCGACGCGCGCGGCGTGCCGCTGGTTTCGCTTTCGGAGCACCACGCAGTGGACGATGGCTTCCTGCCGTCGCCACTCGTGCTCGCGGCGGCGATCGCGGGTCGTACGAAGAAGCTGCGCATCACGATCGCGGCGCTGCTCGCGACGCTCTACGACCCGGTGAAGCTCGCCGAGGATTTGGCGGTGCTCGATCTCGCGAGCCGCGGGCGCATAACGACCACGCTCGGCATGGGCTACCGGCCCGAGGAGTACGCGAGCTTCGGCAAGGATTTCGCCGCACGCGGCAAGCTGCTCGACGAGTGCATCGAGGTGTTACTGAAAGCATGGAGCGGCGAGCCGTTCGCGTGGCGCGGGCGCACGGTGCGCGTCACGCCGCGCAGCTTCACGCAGCCGCATCCGCCCATCAACGCGGGCGGTCAGAGCCTCGCGGGCGCGCGCCGCGCCGCGCGCTTCGGCCTGCCGTACCAACCCGCGAGCAATGATCGCGAGATGATCGCGCTCTACACGAGCGAGTGCGCGCGCCTCGGCAAGAACGCCGTGGTGTTGCCGCCCGGCAGCGGCGAGACGATCTGGATCGCGCGCGACCCCGATCGCGCCTGGCGCGAGCTCGGGCCGTACTTGTTATACGAAGCGACCACCTATTCGAGCTGGCAGCCCGCGACCCAGCAGTCGTCCACTGTGCACTCGCGCGCGAAGTCGATCGACGCGTTGCGCGCCGAGGGCAAATACCGCGTGCTCACGCCGGACGAGTGCGTCGCGCGCGCGAAAGAGCAGGGCCCGTTCTCGACGTTCGTGCTCTATCCGCTGTGCGGCGGCACGCCGCCCGAGCTCGGCTGGGAGAGCGTGAAGCTGCTGTGCGAAGAGGTGCTGCTGTGCGAAGAGGTGCTGCCGCGGCTGTGAGGGCGGTGGCCTGACAGGCCACCGGTCCTCTCGAAGCCGTCCAAACGAGGAGGCGAAGTGCCGCTCGCGCAAAGCAGTAGAGCGCTCTGGGCTCGGCTCCCCGTGCTCGTCCGGGCGCCCCTCGCGGCCTTCGTGGTGCTCAGCGTTGGAAGTACCGTGGGGGTCTTTCCGCTGCTCGGGAACCTCCGACTGCATCCGGAAATTCCGTGGGCGCTCCCCGCCACGGGGATCGTAATGGCTGCGTTCTGGTTCTACTTCAGTGGGAGTGGGCCGCCGATCGCAACGCGCGCAATGCGACAGAGCGTTTCTCGCCGCGGATCGCTGGCGTGGCCAATCTGGCGCGCAGCGATCCTGCCGGTCCTGCTCTCGGTCGTTACGGTGTCCAGCCTGAGGCTCGCGCTCCCGAGCGTGCTCCCCATGGAGGCAGGGAAGGTCGCGATCGACTTGAGCCCCTACTCCCTCGCGACGGCCCTCGGACTTCTGCTCTCGATCGCCGTCTGCGCAGGGATCGCCGAGGAGCTCGCCTTCCGGGGCTACCTCCAAAAGTCGCTGGAGGACGCCTATGGGATCGTGCCGGCGTTGGCCCTTACCGGCGTCGCGTTCTGGTTGGCCCACACCGACAAGGTCACGCTGACTCATCTGCCATTTCATCTGGTTGCGAGCATTCTTCTCGGGCTCCTCGCCTACCTCACGAAGTCGCTGTGGCCGTCAATTCTGGCTCACGGCCTTGGGGACGCGCTGTTGCAGCCAGCCTATGCGTTCGGGAAGCCAGCCTTCGCCTTCACCGCCTTGACCGCTCAGCCTGTTTGGAGCGGCCTGGCCAACGCGACTTTGGGCGAGAGACTGGAGCGGGTCGGCCACGCGCTTGCGCCCTCGGCGCTTCTGGGATCGGGGCCGGAGTCCGTCTTCGCCGTCGCCGCTTGGGTGTTCTTTCTGAGTGCGGGGCTCACGATCATCGTCTTTGCGCGGCTCTCGCGACGCGTCGCGTCGCTGCGCGAGAACGCGGAGGCTGAGCCTCGATGAAGCGCGTACTACGAGCCACCGCGATGCTCCTCGCGATCTGCGCCCTCGCGGGGCTCGGCCACCTCGCCGTCATCGAGATCGGGCGCGAGGTCGTCACGTTGCGCACGCAGCGCAGCGATGGCACGTGGCAAGCGAGTCGGTTCTGGGCCGTCGACGACGCCGGCTCGCTCTGGCTGCACAGCGCTGGCGACGACTGGCTGCCGCGCTTCGCGAACCCCGTCGTCGAGGTCGAGCGCGGAGACGGTGAGACGCGCCGTTACAGGGCGACTCCGCTGCCGGGCGCGCATCCGCGCATCCACGTGTTGCTGCGCGAGAAGTACGGCAGCGCCGATCGCTGGGTGCGCTTCATCGGCCCGGATGACGAGACGGTGTGCGTCGTGCGGCTCGATCCGCTTTAACAACTCGATTCATCTGGGGGCAGCTTGTCGCGATTGAAGGCGGCAGTGATGGCCGCGGCGGCCCTCGTCGGAGGAGCGGTCTTCGCGACCGCGGCGATCTACTACGTGATCTTTCGCCCCGTCGCGTTCGCCCCCATTCCATTCGACGCTGGGCGCTGGCGCGCAAGCCCCTCCGAGTTCTCGCTGGAGTCGACGCGCCTGCGGATGGCGGATGATCTCATTCGCAGTTGCCAGCTGCACGGAAGAACCCGCGCGCAGGTCACGGCTCTTCTGGGGCCCCCGGAGGAGACCGGATACTTCAATGACCACGACCTCGTTTACCACCTCGGGCACGAGCGGGGATTCTTCGGGATCGACTCGGAATGGCTGGTGTTGAGCCTCGATGACCACGAGCTCGTTTCGGAGGCGCGTTTGACGGCCGATTGAAGAGCGAAACCGGCCTCGCGGCGCGGCTCGCTTTCAGGGTTTCGCGCGCTTGCCCTTCGCGGGACCCCCAAGTCGGCTACAGAGCACACGGCGTGGCGAGCAGAATTCGCGCCGCAGTGCTCGCGCGCGATCCCCGGCGACCGTTCCTGCGCGTGAAGCACCCTTCGCTGCCAAGGCAGCACGGAGCACACGGCGATGGCGGAGCGACCTCCCGTAATGATCGTGGGCGCAGGCCCCGCTGGCGCCGCCCTTGCGTACGTGCTCGCTGCGCGCGGAATCGCGATCACGCTGATCGAGCGACAGCAGGATTTCGCGCGCGAGTTCCGCGGCGAGGGGCTGATGCCGAGCGGCGTGAATGCGCTCGCGCAGTGCGGGCTCGGCGACCTCCTCGACCGCGTGCCCCACGTCGCGCCCGACGCGCTCGAGCTCTACCGCGACGGCAAGCTCGCGATTCGCGCGAGCGCGGCGGAGGTGCTGCCCGCGGGCGAGCGCGTGCTCACGGTGTCGCAGCCGCACCTGCTCGAGGCGATCGTCGCCCGTGCGAGCGAGCACGCGAGCTTCACGTTCGTGCGCGGCGCGGCGGTGCGCGAGCTTCTGCGCGACGCGCTCGGCCGCGTGCGCGGCGTGCGTTACGACACCGAGCGCGGGCCGCGCGAGCTGGCGGCGCGGCTCGTGATCGGGGCGGACGGGCGCGCCTCGGTCGTACGTCGCCGCGGGGGCTTCAAGGTCCTCGAGATCGGCGCGCCGCTCGACGTGGTGTGGGCCAAGCTGCCCTGGCCCGCTTGTTATGGGAACGAGCGGCCCGTGCGCGGCTACCTCGGCCACGCGCATCTGCTGATCGCGCTGCCGTCCCCCGACGGGCTGCTGCAGATCGCCTGGGTGATTCGCAAAGGCAGCTTCGGCGCGCTGCGCAGCCGCGGGCCCGAGCAGTGGGTGCAGGCGATGGCGGCGCACGTCTCGCCCGACCTCGCGGAGCACTTGCGCGCGCACGCGGGGGAGGTCACGCGTCCGTTCCTGCTCGACGCCGAGACCGATCGCGTGCTCGGCTGGGCGCGGCGCGGCGCGCTGCTGATCGGCGACGCCGCGCACACCATGTCGCCGGTGGGCGCGCAGGGAATCAACCTCGCGCTGCGCGACGCGGTGGTCGCGGCGAATCAGCTCGTGCCCGCGCTGCTCGCGGATGCAGAGGATGCGCGCCTCGATGCCGCCGCCGCGCGCGTCGAAGCCGAGCGCGGCCCCGAGATCGACGCGATCCAAGCGATCGCGCGCCGCCCGCCGCTCGTCGTGATGGGCACCTTCCCCGGCGCGGAGCTGGTGCGCGCAGCCGTGGTCGCGCTGGCGCGCACGACGATCGGGCGGCGCGCGGTGGCGCGCGTCGGCGGGCAGCTGCTGCACGGCGTGCGCGAGGTGAAGCTCACGGTGTGACGCTGCGCGTGCGGAGCGCCCGGAGATCGCACAAGCTCGGCGCTCGAACGGAGGCCCCCATGTGCCGCAACATTCGCACGCTCTTCAACTTCGACCCGCCCGCGACCAGTGACGAGGTGCGCGCCGCGTCGTTGCAGTTCGTGCGCAAGCTCTCAGGCTTCACGAAGCCGTCGCAAGCGAACGACGCGGCGTTCGAGCTCGCTGTCGAGCGCGTCGCCGCCGTCGCGCAGGAGCTGCTCGCGACGCTCGTCACGAACGCCGGCCCGCGCGACCGTGCGACGGAAGCCGCGAAAGCGCGCGTGCGAGCGGCGCAGCGCTTCGGGGTGCGCGCGTGATCGAGCGCGCCGAGGCGGAGAAATTCGCTGCCCACTGGGTCGCGGCGTGGAACGCGCACCACCTCGACGAAATCATGTCGCACTACACCGAAGATGTGGAGATCGCGTCGCCCGTCGTCGTGCAGCTGCTCGGGACGCCCGACGGCCGCGTCGTCGGCAAGCCCGCGCTGCGCGCCTACTTCGCGCGCGGGCTCGCAGCGTTTCCGGAGCTGCGCTTCGAGCTGCAGAAAGTGTTCGTCGGCACCGACACGATCGTCCTCTACTACGTGAACCAGCGAGGCACGACCACGGCGGAGGTGATGGAGATCGACGCCGGCGGCCGAGTGACGCGCATGCGAGCGACCTACAGCGGCTGAGCCCCGGCGCGTAGCTCGGCGAAGGCGGCGCGATGCGGGCACGTCGCGCACGGCCCCGGGATCAGCTCATAGGCGCGGCGCACCGCGAGCGCGGTGCTCGTCTGGCGCACGCGCTCTTCGAGGAACAAGTTCGCGCCGAGCTGTGCCGCGAGGCCCGAGCGCTCGAGCCGGCCGGCGAAATCGCGCGTCACGCCGCATAACAGCACGGTCACGCCGCGCGCGCGCACGCGCTCGAGAAAGCCCTCGAGCGCCGTGATGCCGACCGCGTCCGGGTTGCGCGCGCGCTTGAGGCGCAGCACGACCACCGCCGTCTCCGGCCCGATGCTCTCTTCGATCGTCGCGAAGTGCGTGTGCAGCGCGGCCGTCGCGCCGAAGAACATCTCGCCTTCGAGTCCGTAGATCACGATGCGAGCGCAGCGCGGATCATCAGGCAGACGCTCGTGTACGCCGCCTTCGCGGGTGATCACGAACTCGGTGAGCAGCATGCGGCCGGCGCGCGGCACGGTCAGCAAGAACGACATCAGCACGCCGATCAACACGCAGAACTCGACCGAGATCGCGACGGCGGAGATCGCAGTGGCGGCGACGATCGCGGCGTCGAAGCGCGTGGTGCGAAAGTGGTAAGCGAGCGAGCGCCAATCGACCATGTTGTAGGCGGAGACCATCAGGATGCCGGCGAGCGCAGCGCGCGGGATGAAGCGTGCGTAGGGCGCGAACACGAGCATGATGAGCGCGACCGCAGCGGCCGAGACCACGCCGGACCACTGCGTCGCTGCACCGGCTTGCTGGTTGATCGACGAGCGCGTCAGCGAGCCGGAGCCGGGGAAGCAGTGGAAGAAGCTGCCCGCGAGGTTGGCGAGGCTTTCGCTCAGGCACTGCTGATTCATGTCGAGCTTTTGCTTGGTGACGGCTGCGATCGCCTTTGCCATCGACACCGCTTCGAGCAGGCCGAGCACCGCGATCGCGAGCGCGCCGCTCGCGAGCTCGCGCGCGAGCTCGGGGTCGAAGAGCGGCGCGCCGAACGCGGGCAGCTTGGCGGGAATCTCGCCGATCACGCGCACGCCCAATTGGTCGAGATCGAGCAGCGCTACTGCGGCCGCCATCACGCCGACCGTAATCAGCAGATCCGGCAACAGCCGCGGCCCGATGCGCTGCTTCAGGAAGCGCAGCGCGAGGATCAGCGCGATCGTGCTCGATCCTACTGCCGCGGTCGGGCCGTGAATGCCGCCGCCTGCGCTTAGAGAGCCCCAGAAGCGCAGCAGAAAGTGCGAGTGCGCATCGCCGACCGCCGCGAGGCCGACGAGGTTCTTGATCTGGTCGAGGACGAGCAGCGTGCCGGCGCCGAGCGTGAAGCCGACGATCACGGAATGCGAGATGTAGCGCTCGAGGTCGCCGAGCCGGAACAGCGTGATGGCGAGCTGAATCGAGCCGACCAGGAACGCGAGCAGGATCGCGGCTTCGAGCCGGCGCTCGGCGGGCACGATCGCGATCGCGCTCAGCACCGCGATCGAAATCGCATTGGTGGGGCCGTTGATGAGCTGGCGCGAGGAGTCGAAGATCGCGCCGACCGCGGTCATCACGATCGCGGTGTAGAGCCCGTACTCGACCGGGAGCCCTGCGACGAGCGCGTACGCCATCGCCTGCGGCACCGCGACGGTCGCGACCGTGAGGCCCGCGACGAGATCGCCGCGCGCGTCCGAGCGCGAGTACGTGCGCAGCGCGTCGAGCGCAGGAATCACGCGCAACAACCAGCTCGGGCGCACGGGGAGGGCGGGGCTGCTCACTCGAGGTCGTCTCCGCGCGGCTGACTCGGGCTTCCCCCGGCGCGGCCGCGGCGGGGAGAGATAGCGGACTCGCCTTCACGCGCGGCCTAGGGAGCGGGAACGGCGCGCCGCGACGCATTACTCTGCGCGCCCTTCGGAGGATCCCCCTTGTCCGCGCCCATGCTGCCGCCCGCGTTCACGACCCCGCCGCCGACCGTTCGCGATCTCTGGCGCGCGCGGCGCGAGGACGATCGCGTCGGGCTGCGCTTCGAGGACGAGCGTTGGACGTGGCGCGAGCACGATCAGGCCGCGCGCGAGCGCGCCGCGCTGCTCCTCTCGCTGCACGCGCCGGGTGAGCCGTTCCACGTGGGCGTGTTGCTCGACAACGTGCCCGAGTTCTCGTTCGCGCTCGCGGCCGCTGCGTACGCCGGCGCGACCGTGGTCGGCATCAACCCGACACGGCGCGGCGCCGAGCTCGAGCGCGACATCACGCACAGCGACTGCCGGATCCTGCTCACGGAGGATCGCTACGCGCCGCTACTCGCAGGGCTCACGTTGAAGGTCGCGGCAGAGCGCAGCTTTTCGATCGAGTCGCCGCGCTGGCGCGAGGCCGTGGCGCGCTTCGCGAGCGCGGGCGAGCCCGACGTCGCGCTCGATGCGCTGGCGCCGTACTTGTTGATCTTCACGTCCGGCACCACCGGCCAGCCGAAGGCCGCGATCTGCTCACAGCTGCGGCTCGGCGGCATCGCGCGCACGCTCTCGGCGATGCGCGGGCTCGGGCCGGGCGACGTGTCTTATCAGGTGATGCCGATGTTCCACTCGAACGCACTGATGGCCGGTTGGGCGCCGGCCGTCTGCTGCGGCGCGACGATGGTGCTGCGCCGCAAGTTCTCCGCTTCGGGCTTCCTGCCCGACGTGCGCAAGTACGGCGTGACCTACTTCAATTACGTCGGCAAGCCGCTCACCTACGTGCTCGCGACGCCCGAGCTGCCGGACGACGCTGATAACACCCTGCGCATTGCCTTCGGCAACGAGGCCGCCGACCACGACCTCGAGCGCTTCGCAAAACGCTTCGCTTGCCAGGTGATCGACTCGTACGGCTCGACCGAGGGCGCTGTAGCGATTGCGCGCGTGCCCGGCATGCCGCCGGGCTCCCTTGGCATGGGCGCGCCGGGCACCGTGATCCTGAACGCCGAGACTGGGCAAGAGACGCCGCCCGCGCGATTCGACGTGCACGGGAAGCTGCTGAACGCGGACGAAGCGATCGGGGAGATCGCGAACGTGCAGAGCGCGCCGACCTTCGAGGGCTACTACAAGAATCCGGAAGCGTACGCTGCGCGCGTTCGTAACAAGACGTACTGGACGGGCGACCTCGGCTATCGCGACGAGAGGGGCTTCCTCTACTTCGCGGGGCGCGACTTCGACTGGCTGCGCGTCGACGGCGAGAATTTCGCGGCCGCTCCCGTCGAGCGGATCCTCACGCGCCACCCCGAGATCGCGCTCGCCGCGGTCTACGGTGTGCCGGACGAAGACGTGGGCGATGCCTTGATGGCCGCGCTCGTGCTGCGGCCCGGCGCGAGCTTCGAGCCCGCGGCGTTCGCGGCGTTCCTCGCGCAGCAAGCCGATCTCGGCACCAAGCAGTCGCCTCGCTACGTGCGCGTCGCCGCCGAGCTGCCCCAGACGCAGACGAACAAGATCTTGAAACGCGAGCTGCGGCGCGAGCGCTGGGAGTGCGCGGATCCCGTGTGGCTGCGCACGAAGGCTGGCTATCGCGCGCTGACGCCGGACGACATCGCCGCGATTCGCCAGCGATTCCACGCGCGCGGACGCGAGAACGTGCTCGACGCGTAACAGCCGGAGGGCCACCCTGGTTCGCGTGACTCGCACTTTCCGCGTCGCTTCGGTTCTCGCTCTCGCGTGGGCGTGCGCGCTGGCGCACGCGGAGACGCCCGCGCCTCGCGCGCAGCGCGTAGTCGACGACGCGCGGCTCACCGCTGCGGACTCGGAGCCGGGCAACTGGCTCGCACACGGGCGCACCTTCAGCGAGCAGCGCTTCAGCCCGCTCAGACAGATCGACGAAAGCAACGTCGCGCAGCTCGCGCCGGCCTGGGTGTACGCGACGGGCGAGACGCGCGGGCACGAGGCGACTCCCCTCGTCGTCGACGGCGTGATGTTCGTGACGCTGCCCTGGAGCCTCGTAGTGGCGCTCGACGCCGCGACCGGGCGCGAGCTCTGGCGCCACGATCCCGAGGTGCCGCGCGGGTGGGGCCGCTTCGCGTGTTGTGACGTCGTGAACCGCGGCGCCGCGGCTTATCAGGGGAAGATCTACGTCGGAACGCTCGATGGCCGGCTCGTCGCGCTCGATGCCAAGACCGGCGCGCGCGTTTGGGACGTGAACACGATCGACCGCAACAAGCCGTACACGATTACGGGCGCGCCGCGCGTCGCGCGCGGGCTCGTGTTCATCGGCAACGCCGGCGGCGAGTTCGGCGTGCGCGGCTACGTCTCTGCCTACGACGCCGAGACGGGCGCGCTGCGCTGGCGTTTCTACACGGTGCCGGGTCCGCCCGGCCAACCGCGCGAGCATGCAGAGCTCGAGCGGGCTGCGCAGACCTGGTCGCCGGACTCGACCTGGGAATCCGGGCTCGGCGGCACCGTCTGGGACTCGCTCGCCTTCGATCCCGAGCTCGATTTGCTCTACGTCGGCGTCGGGAACTCGAGCCCGTACCCGCGCGCCGTTCGCAGCCCCGGAGGCGGCGACAACCTCTACCTGTCCTCGATCCTCGCGCTACGCGTAACCACCGGCGAGCTGGTGTGGCACTACCAGACGACGCCGGCCGAGAACTGGGACTACACCGCGACGCAGCACATGATCCTCGCGGAGCTCGAGCTCGGCGGACGCAAACGCAAGGTGCTGATGCAGGCGCCGAAGAACGGCTTCTTCTACGTGCTCGACCGCGCGACCGGCGAGCTGCTGAGTGCGGACCCGTACGCGACGGTGAACTGGGCGAGCCAGGTCGACCCGAAGACCGGGCGCCCCGTCGAGACGGGCAAGGGCGAGTGGCGCGATGGCAGAGGCTTCGTGATGCCCGGCCCGGCCGGCGGCCATAACTGGCACCCGATGGCGTTCTCCCCAATTACTGGGCTCGTCTACATCCCGACCTACGAGCTCACGTATCCATTCCACCAGGACGCGGCGTATCGCCACGTGCCGGGCCGCTTCAACACCGGCGAGAACTTTCCCGCGATGCAGCGCGCGATCGATGGTTACGAACGCTCGCTGCGCTTCTGCTCGCCGACGCAGCTGACGGCGTGGGATCCGGTGAAGCGCCTCCGGGTCTGGCAGGTGGCGCACACGTCCGAAATGCACGGGGGCGCGCTCGCGACCGCGGGCAACCTCGTGTTCCATGGAACTGGAGGCGACTCGACGCTCGCGGCCTACCGCGCGACCGACGGCGAACTGTTATGGGAAGCGCAGGCGCCGACGGCGGTGATGGCGGCGCCAATCACCTACGCGGTGGGCGGTGAGCAGTACGTCGCCGTCGCGATCGGCGCCGGCGGCTCGGCGGGCCTGAACTTCTCGACGCTCGCGTACGAGAACGCGGGATTTGTCGCCGCCTTCAAGCTCGGCGGCAAGGCACAGCTCCCGGTGCGCATCCCGCGCACGCTGCGTGCCGTCGAGGCGCCGGGGCCGAGCGCTCCCGCCGCTACGGCCGCGCGCGGACAATCGCTCTATCACCAGTGGTGCATGTTCTGTCACGGCATCGGCACGAAGAGCGGCGGCCTCCTGCCCGATCTGCGCTTCAGTGCGCGGGTCACCTTCGACCAGTGGCAAGACATCGTGCTCGGCGGCGTGCGCGCCGGGAACGGCATGCCGAGCTTCGCAGGCTCCCTTTCGCGTGACGACGTCGACGCGATCCGCGCCTACGTGATCGCCCAAGCGAATCGTCCCGAGAGCTGGCTCGAGTGGGGCGCGAGGGGGCTGTCGGGGGCGGGTGCCTGCATCCCCGCCGCATGGATCGCGGATTGATGCTTCACTCTCCCCGCGCACCCCGAGGACCCCGATGAGCCACGCACACCGCCACTTCGTTCCCGCTGCCGGCTTCGACTTGTTGCTGCCGCTCTACGACCCGCTCGGGAAGCTCGCGCTGCGCAATGAGCAGACGCGCGGCGAGCTGGTGCGGCGCGCCGCGCTCACTGCTGGCGATCGCGTGCTCGATCTCGGCTGCGGAACGGGCTCGCTCTCGGTGATGATTCAGCGCAAGCACCCGGCGGTGCAACTGAGTGCGCTCGATCCCGATGAGAAGGCGCTCGCGCGCGCGCGGCGCAAGGCGGAGCAGGCGGGCTTCGCAATTCGCTTCGAGCAAGGGTTTGGCGATGCGCTGCCGTTCGCCGATGGCGCCTTCGACCGCGTGCTCTCGTCGCTCGTCCTGCATCATCTGACGAGCGCAGAGAAGCTCGCGACGCTGCGCGACGTGCACCGCGTGCTGCGTCCCGGCGGCAGCCTGCACGTGCTCGATTTCGGGCCGCCGCGCGGGCGACTCGATCGCTGGCTCACGCACCTAATTCATCACGGCCATCGCATGGACGACAATCTTGCCGGCCAGATCCCGGAGCTGATGCGCGAGGCGGGCTTCGAGGGCGCGCTCGAATCCGCGAGCGTGCGCACTGCGCTCGGGCGGCTCTCGATCTTCGAGGCCAAGCGCGCCTGAGGCACGCGCCTCGTCGGCCTCACAGCGGTCCCGGTCCGATCTCGACGCCGAGCAAGGCTTTGCCGACGCGCTCGTAGTGGGCGTTCGAGACGGCGAGATGCTGCGTGAGCGCGTGCACGTCGCGCCAGCAGCGCTCGAGCGCATTGCCCGATAGGACGGCGTTCATGCCGGCGGCGTTGCGCATCAGATCGACCGCCTGCGCCGCGTGCTCGGTCGCGCTCAGGTAGCTGAGGCGCAGGCGTGCGAGATCTTCGAGCGCCGGTGTCGCGCCGCCGGCGATGCGCGCGAAGATGCCGCCCGCGACCGAGTCGAGCTGCGCGCGGCCCGCGTCGGTGAGTGCGTAGGCGCGCGCGACGTCGATCTGCACGCGCGGCGTCTCGCGCAGTGGCTTCGCGCTCATCATCGCGGTCTTCGTCTGTGCGAGCGCGATGAGCTCCTCGCGGGCGCGCCGCGCGATGCCGATCGCGACCGGGGCAAGCGTCGCGCCGAGCCGGCTGAATACCGGCAGCGCGGCGAGCGGATCGAGCGGCCGCGCGCTCGTGGTGCGGAAGTCGAACGTGTGGTCCGCGGACACGAACACGTCCTCGAGCAGCGCGTCGTGGCTACCGGTGCCCGCCATGCCGGTGGGATTCCAGGTGTCGAGCACGCGCGCTTCCTTCGCCGGGAAGAACGCGCCGACGATGATCGGCAAGCCGTCGGGCGCGAGCCGCGGCTTCCCGCCGTCGATCACGAAGCCGCCCGCCACGAGCCACGTGCTCTGATGGATGCCGCTCGCGAAGCGCAGCGCGCCGGAGACTCGGTAGCCCCCAGGCGCAGGCGTGAGGCGCAGCGAAGTCGGGTTGATCGAGCCCGCCCCGAGAGAGCGAGGGACCTTCACCAGCGCCTCGACCGCGCCACGATTCTCGAGCAGCGCGAGGAACGCGCTGTTGCCCGCGCCAATCGCGAGGTTCCAGCCCGCGGAGCCGTCGGCGCACGCGATTTCCTCGAGGATCGGTGCCGCCTCGACCGCGTTCAGTCCGCCGCCGCCGAGCGCCTCGGGCTGCATCATGCGAAACAAGCCCGCGTCGTGGAGCGCATCGACCACCGGCGTCGCGAGACGCCGGAGGCGCTCGCTCTCGTCCGCATGCGCTCGCACGAGTGGGGCCAGCGACCGGGCGCGCTCGACCAGGTCCGCCTGCACTCGCGCGTTCGTCGGCACTGCATCACCTCGGGTGCGGGCAGCCTACTATTCCTGCGCGCTCGCGCGTGCGCCGGTAGTAGGCTGGCGCGCGATTTCGGCAGAGGCTCCCGCTCATGACCGCGCCTGGCGCCAGCAGCGATCCATATCACCCGAGCCACGTCCCGCGCCCGACGTTCGACCTCCGGCTTCCGTTCTACGACCCGCTGATCGGCTGGATCCTGCGCGACGCCGAAACGCGCCGTGGGCTGATCGCGGACTCCGGCCTGAGTGCGGGCCACCAAGTGCTCGAGATCGGCTGCGGCACCGGCGAGCTGGCCGTGATGCTCGTGCTGCACGAGCCGAATGCGCACGTTCACGCGCTCGACCCAAATCCGGACAAGCTGGCGCGCGCGATCGGGAAATCCTGGGAGGCGGGACACCCCTACAAGGTGTATCGCGGCGTCGCGCAGCAGCTGCCGTTCGCCAGCGCGAGCTTCGACCGCGTGTACGCGTCGTTCGTGCTGAGCCGCCTGACGCGCGCGCAGAAGCTCGCTGCGCTCCGCGAGGTGCGGCGCGTGCTGTTTCGCGAGGGCTCCCTGCACGTCGCGGACTTCGCGCCCCCGGTCACACGCTGGGAGCAGTTTCTCGCGCGCAGCGTGCTGCGCAGCGAGCGGATCCGTCCGCATCTCGCGGGCGAGCTGCCGGCGCTGATCGAGGAGGCAGGGTTGCTCCGCGCGCGCGAGACTGCCGCGGTGAGTGCGCCGGCCGGTCGGCTCGCGCGCTACGAAGCGTTCCGGACCTAATGATCGAGAAGGAGGCGAGATGAAGGTGATGCGCGCGATCGGTTGGGGGCTCGGTGCGTTGGTCGCGCTCGGCGCGGTGGGATTCTTCGCGCCGCGCTTCGTTACCGACGGCCCGGTCGGTCCGATCCTCGGTGGGCCGCTTCGCTCCGGCGATTGGTTCGAGCTGCCCGTGAGCGATTGGACCTTTGCGACGGACATCGCCGAGGTGGAACTCCAGCTCGAAGCGCAGAACGTCTCGCGCACGACTTGGATTCTCGTGAAGGACGGCGCCGCCTACATCCCGTGCAGTCTCGGCACTCCGCCCGGCAAGGGCTGGTACAAGCTCGCCGAGCGAGACGGCCGCGCGATCGTGCGCATCGACGGCAAGCGTTACCCGGTGACGCTCACCCAGGATGCCGACGCCGGTCTGCTCGAGTTCGCGCGTGGCGAGGTACCGCGCAAGTACACCGTCACGCCGTCGGCCGAAGGCGGCGTGTTGTTCTTCAAGCTGGAGTCGCGGGCCGCGAACCGGGGGTGAGTCGGTGCCTCACGCCTCGCGCACCGTGTCCTCGCGCACTGTGTCCTCGCGAAGCCTGCGCGGCGTCCTGCGGATCCACCAGCGATAGGCGAAGTAGCCGAGCACTGCGGCGACCACTGCGACTGGCCAGATCCACGCGTTCTGCTGATGTTCGAGCCACTCGATCGCGGCGCGGCCGAACACGACGAACAGCGCCATCGGCGGCACGAATCCAACCAGGCTGCCGATCACGAGTGCACTGAAGCGCACACCGGAGAACGCGAGCGCCCAGTGCGCGGGCGCGGCCAGGCCGAACAGCACGCGCACCGCGATCACGGTGCGCAGCGGATGTTCGCGCGCCGTCGCGGTAAAGGCGCGCAGGCGCGGTGGCAGGCGCTGCTCGAACGCATCACCGATCACGCCGCGCGCGAGCCAATACGAGGTCATGCCCGCGCCGGTCGCGCCGAGCACTGACATCGCGATCGCGAAGTCGGTCGGCCACGCGAGGCTCGCCGGCAACACGAACCCCGCGCCGGGTACGCCGAACGGCTCGAGCAGTGAAAATGCCACCACGTACAGCACGGGCCCCCACATGCCGGACTCGGCGAGCAGCCGACGGATGTTCTCGTGCGTCACCCACGCGAACGCGCCGTTCTGCCAAGCCGCGAACAGCGCGACGAGCACGCCGATCGCGAGCCCGAATCTCAGCCGCGTGCTCATTGCGCTCAGCCGCCGAGCGGGCGGGGCTCGGCGAGCCCCATCGGGAAGGACATGCACTGTGGCACGGAATCTCCTGAGAGCCGGGCGAGTGTAGGCGGCCGCCTCATTCGGGCGTCGGATTTTCCTCGGGTGCGGCGGGTAACCGCACGACCAGCGACGTGCTGCGCTCGTTCGACAGCACTTCGATGCGTCCACCGTGCTCGCGCGCGATCTGTTGCGAGATGTAGAGGCCGAGGCTCGGTTCGCCGGCAGCTCCGCGCGTCGCGGCGAACGGCTCGAACAGGCGAGTGCGCGCCTCCGGCGTGATCGGCGCGCCGTCGTCGTGCACACCGATCAGCACTTCGTCTTGCGTGCTCGACGTCGTCGCCGAGACGCGGCCTTGCGGGCCGGCGGCTTGCCTCGCATGCACGAGCAGGTTGAGGAACACCTGACGCAGCTGGCCCGGCGCCGCGACTACGCGCGCGCTCGCGCTCGGGTGAAGCTCGATCTCACGCAGGCCGTCGCTGCGCGCCGAGACGAGTCGCGCGGCGTTCTCGAGCAGCGCGTTCGCGTCGACCGGCTCGCGCTGCGCCTGGCCCGCGTGCGAGAACTCGCGCAGGTCGCGCACGATGTTCACGGTGCTCTGAACTTTCGCAAGCGAGCGCTCGCGCAGCGCGTCGAGCTGCGCGATCGATGTGAGCGCCGGGGATTCGGGGTCGCGCTCGCGAATCTCCTTGGCGAGCGCCGCCAGGTCTTCTCCCAGCACCGTGAGATTCGAGCGCACGTAGGCCATCGGGTTGTTGATCTCGTGGGCGATGCCCGCGGCAAGCTGGCCGACCGCCTCCATGCGCTGCGCGCGATGCAGCTGTCGCTCGATCGCGCGCCGCTCCGTCACGTCCTCGACGATCGCGAGCGCCCCAGCGGTCGCGCCGCTCGCGAGGCGCCGCGGCGCCACGGAAGCACGCGTCGTGAGCCGCCGCCCCCACCACGTGTCGAACTCGAACTCGTTGCTGAGCACTTCCCCCGAATTCAAGGCGCGCTCGAGCATCGCCGAGAACCCAGAGCTCTTCGAGTGCACATCGTCGACTACGTCGAAGGACGCCTCGAATTGCGCGCGCGTCGAGCCGAGCATCGCGAGCAGCGCGGCGTTGGCGTGCTCGAGCTTGCCGCTCCGATCGACCGACAGAAAACCGATGGGAGCGTTCTCGATCACCTCGCGATAGCGCGATTCGCTCTCGCGCAGTTCCTGCGACCGCGCATGGATCTGCTCCTGCAGCGCACCCTCGAGCCGCTGCTGTCGCACGGCGAGTACACGCCCCGCGCCGATCGACACGACGAGCGGCCCGTACTCGAGCACGCCGTCGCTGGTACTCCAGCCGAGCGCGCGCAGCAGCGAGCTCAGACCCATCACCGCGTAGATCGCGAGCGAGCTGCCGAAGATTCGCTTCTCGTGCAGGCTGAGCTCGCGGGAGCGGTTCAGCGTCCACGCGCACCACACCACGGCGACGGCGGTCTGGAGGCCGGCAAGCGGCATCGCCGGCCCCGAGCGAGCGCTCAGGTACGTCTCGCCGCTCAGCCCGATGGCAGGCACCACCTCGGGGAGAATGAACCAGCGAGTGAATCCCATCACCGCAGACGCGAGGAGTGTGAAGCCCGCGGCGAGCCCGAGCACACCACGCGCCCGGGGCAGTTCGCTCACCGAGCCGACGAGCCGGCAGAGCGACCACATCAGCAGCGGCGTCGCGGCGATTTCGATGCGTGCCGCGAGAATCGCGGTGCTCGGATCCGCGGTGGTGAGCTGCACGAAGCGCGCGGCGGAGAACGCGACGGCGAAGATCGACCACGCTCCCGCCCAGCGGCTCGGCCCCTCGGTGCGGAAGCCGAGCCAGAGCTGCAGCGCCGCGAGATACGCGCACGCGCCGATCGAGATCACCAGCAACGCTTCAGCGCCGTTGTGCGTCATGCCGCGGCTCCGGCCGCGAGCGCTGGCGTGCACGGCAGCCAAACCTCGAAGGTCGCGCCTTTGCCGGGTTGCGAGTGAACGCGGATCTCGCCGCCGTGGCTCTGCACGATCTGGTACGAGAGGAAGAGCCCGAGGCCGGTGCCTTCCCCCGCGCGCTTGGTGGTGAAGAACGGCACGAACAGGCGATCGCGGTGCTCGGGCGCGATGCCCGGGCCGTCGTCGCCGATGCGAACGAGCACGCCGTCGCGTTCGCGGCGGGTCTCGATCTCGACCTGGCCGCGCTCGCCGATCGCTTGCAGCGCGTTCATGGCGAGATTCAGGAAAACCTGCCGCAACTGGCCCGCGTTCGCCGCGATCCGCGGCACGTCGCCGTAGCGCTCGACGATCGCCACGCCGCTGCCGCGCTGTGTCGACGCCATGCGCACGACGCCGTCGAGCAGCGCGTTCAAGTCGATGGCCTCGACCGCGAGTGTTTTCCCCTGAGAGATTTCGCGCATGTCGCTCACGATCGCGAGCGCGCGCTCCACGCCTTCGCACGACTCGTCGAGCACCTGCTCGAGCTCCGCGAAGAGATCGGCCTCGCCGTCGCGAGAGGCCACCTCGCCGAGCTGCTTGTGCAGCGCGTCGCAGCCCGAACGCATCGACGAGAGGTGTGCGCGCACGTCCTGCATCGGCGTCGTGATGCCATGCGCGATCCCCGCGGCGAGCTGGCCGATCGCCTCGAGCTTGAGCGATTGCCGCAGGCGCGCCTCGACGGCGCGGCGCTCCGTAACATCTTCGATCAGGATCGATGCGCCCTTCGGCTCTCCTTCCGCGCTCCGGTGCGGCGCGATCACGACTCTCAGGTCGACGCTTCGCCCGTGCCCGGTCGGATACGGATACTCAGCGCTCACGGTTTCGCCGGTCGTCAGCGCGCGCTGCAGTGAACCGACATAGCGGCGCGCACGGCGCGGCGGGTCGCGAAGCAGATTCGCTGGCGCGGCGGTCGCCATGTCGGGGCCGATGCCGAGGATCTCGCGGAAGCGCGTCGTGATCGCGAGGACGTTGCCTTCCTGGTCGCAGGCCAGCACGCCGATCGGTGCGTGCTCCACGAGTCCGCGGTAGCGCTCCTCGCTCGCGCGCAGCGCGGTGGTTTGCTGGTCCACGAGCGACGACAGATCGCTCGCGAGCCGACGCTCCCGATTCGCGATCAAATGGTTCGTGCCGATCGAGACGATCAGGGGTCCGAACTCGGCGACGCCCGGTAGCGAATTCAGCCCGAGCGCCGTGAGCACGCTGCTGCAGCCCAAAGCGGCGTAGGCCAGCAGGCAGGCGGTGAGCACGCGGCGCTCGTTTGGCTGAAGGGTCGTGGCGCGCGCGACCGCAGAAAAGCTCCAAGCGAACGCGGCGCCGACGAGCGCGGCGAGCAGCGCAAACGCTGGGCCGCCGCGCGCCGCCAGGAAGGGTTCGCCAAAGAGATCTCGGCGCGTGACGAGTTCGTCGGTGACGAACCACGGCGTGCCGAGAATCAGCGCGCCCATGCCGAGCGCGATCGCGCGCATGGCGTCGCGCGCGCTCTTTCCCGGCGATCGGTCGGCGAGGTCGAGCGTGAAGCGCAGCAGCGTCCAGATCAGCACGGGCGAGATCGCCGTGAAGACGCGCGACGCCCACACGACCGCCGCGGGATCCGAGGTCGCGAGCTGCACGTAGCGGGCGCTCGCGTAGAGGGTCGCAAGCGCAGACCATGCAGTGAGCCAGCGACCGGCACTCAAATGACGCTGAAGCGCCCAATGGAAGAAGCCGGCGTACAACGTCACGCCGACGGCGAACAGCAGCAGCGTGCGGGTCGAGAGCAAGGGTGGCCCCCCGGTCCTCGTATCGGCCGGCGTCGCGAGGCAGCTAAGCGCGCATTGCGTTGACCCGGCCGCGGCTTCACGCCTACGGTTGCGCGCTCATGTCGGAAACTCGCTCGCAGAATCCGCGCAGAACTCTCACGCTTCTGGCGCTCGGTGCGGCGCTCGGAATCGGGGCCGCCGGCGCCGGAATCTTGCGCTCGGGTGAGGCGCGCGAGCTCCCGCGCGGCGCGGTGGCCCGCGTGAACGGCACCGCGCTCGCCGCCGACACTTACACGCGACTCGTCGAAGGCTACGAGAGCGACACGCGTGAGGTGGCGAGCCCAGAAATGCGCGCGCGCATCCTCGATCGGCTGATCGAGGAGGAACTGCTCGTGCAGCGCGGGCTCGCACTTGGCCTCGCGGAGAGCGACCGCCGCGTTCGCGCCGACATCGTGCAGGCGATCATCCGCTCCGCGATCGTCGAAGCCGAAAGCGAGACGCCCACCGAGCGCGACCTCGAGGCGTTCTACCAAGCAGAGCGCGAGTTCTTCACGACGCCGGGGCGCGTGCGCATCGCGCAGCTGTTCGTGCACGTGAAGGACGCGGCGGGCGACGCCGGTGCGCGCGCGCGCGCGGAGCAAGCGCGCGCGCAGCTCGCTCGGGGCGAAGCGCTCGCGGCGGTGCGCAGCGCGCTCGGCGATGCGGAGGTGTCGCCGGTGCCGGATGCGCTGCTGCCGCCCGCGAAGCTGCGCGAATACGTCGGGCCGACGGTGCTGCGGACCGCGCTCGCCGCGGAGCTCGGCGCGTGGAGCGCGCCGATCCGCTCGGGCGCGGGCTATCACGTGCTCGCAGTCGTCGAGCGCGAGCCCGCCTCCACACCGCCGCTCGACGAGATCCGCGCCCAGGTCCAGGCCGAATGGGTGCGGCGCGGTGGCGACCGCGCGCTGCGCCGCTACCTCGACGAGCTGCGCGAGGAGGCCGACGTGCAGGTGGCCGAAGAGTTGCCGGAGTGAGCGCGAGCACGCGCCTCGCCGCGCTCGCACTCACGGCGGTCGCGCTGCTCACGAGCGCTGCGAGTGCGCACACGCGCAGCACCTCGTACTCGACCTGGGAGATCGAGGGCACACGCGCGAAAGTGCGCTTCGACATTCCACAGTACGAGCTCACGCGCTTGCCGTGGGGAATCGTCGCACCGCCGGCGCTGCCCCCTGAGCTCGCGCGCTACCTCACGCGCGCACTGCGTCTCGAAGCGCGCGGCGTGGCGTGCGAGGTGGTCGAGGACCCGCGCGCGCTCGCCGCGCCGCAGGGCCGCGCCGTGATCGAGTGGCGCGTCGTCTGCCCGAGCGCCGATGGCCTCGCACTCGTGAGCGAAGTGCTCCAGGAAGTCGCACCGAGCCATCTGCACTTCGCGAAGTTGCGCGGCGCGAAGGTCACGGAGCGCGTACTGACGAGCTCGGCGCCACGCTGGGAGCTGCCCGCCGGCGAGGACGCGAAGCCCGTGGTCGGCAGCAGCGTGGGCGCGTATCTGAAGCTCGGCATCGAGCACATCGCGACCGGCACCGATCACCTCGTCTTCCTGCTCGGCCTGCTGCTACTGGCCGCGGGTTCGGGCGAGGTGATTAGGGTCGTGACGGGTTTCACGGCCGCGCATTCGATCACCCTCGGCCTCGCAGCGCTCGGCCGGGTCGAACCCGAGGCAGCCGCGGTCGAGGCGCTGATCGGGCTCTCGATCGCGCTCGTGGCGGCGGAAAATGCGTGGCTGCTCGGCGGCCGCCCGCGTGCGCTGCCGCTGCTCGCGGCACTCACGCTCGCAGCGCTCGGCGGCGCGGCTTGGCTCGGCGCTGGCGCGATACCGCCGGCGGCATACCTCGGGCTCGCGCTGTTCGTGGCTTGTTATTTCGCGCTGCTCGCGCGCAGTGAGCGCCCGGCGCGGCTGCGCTTCGCGGTGGCGTTCTGCTTCGGGCTCGTGCACGGCTTCGGCTTCGCTGGCGTGCTCAGCGAGTTCGCGCTGCCGCAAGGCCGCCTGTTGCCCGCGCTGCTCGGCTTCAACCTCGGCGTCGAGCTCGGGCAGCTCGCGATCGTGGCAGTCTTCTTCGCCGCGATTGCGCTCGCAGCGCGTGTCGTACGCGGCAGCGCACGCACGCTCGCGCGCGATTTCGCGAACGCCGCAGTGTGTGGCCTCGGCATCTACTGGTGGGTGAGCCGCGGGTACGGCGCTTGAGGCCGGCGCGGTTCAGCGTTTCGTCGGCGAGGAATCGGCGCTCGACGCGCGATTCCAGCCGAGCGCCTCGACGATCGCGTGGTAGACGTAGTTCTGCTCGCGCACACCGCTGAACAGCTCGCTGCTCGGACCGCCCGCGAAAATTGCGACGTCCTCGCCGGAGTGCATGCCGGCTTCGAGCGGGACGAGGGCTTCCTGCATGAAATCGGGCGCGCCGGTATCGACGCTCGTCAGATCGGGGCGCGGGGCATCCCCGCCCTGATAAATCGGTCGGTAGTGCGGGAACTTCTTCGGCCCCGCCGGCTGCAGGTTGCTGGCGGCAACGTTGCCGGCGCCCGCCGGGTAGCTGAGCGTCGTCAGCGGGCGCCCGAATGCATCGAGGGCGGGGCTCGGCATGGGCTTTCCATCGAGCCCGTTGATCACGAGCTTGCCGAGGATAGGGTTGCCGCGCACCGCATAACCCGCGAAGACGAGCGGCTGGCTGTGATCCGAGGTGACGACGATCAGCGTGTCTCGCGCGTTCGTCAGGTCGAGCGCGCGCTGCACGGCGCGCGACAACTCGATCGTCTCGGTGAGCGCGCGGTGCGCGTTGTTGCCGTGATGCGCGTGGTCGATCTTGCCGCCCTCCACCATCAGCACGAACCCGCGCGGATTCTTCGCCAAGATCTGGATCGCCTTCTCGGTCATCTCGGTGAGCGACGGCTCGCCCGCGGTGTCCTTCGCCCGGTCGATCTCGTACTCCATGTGGCTCGGATCGAACAAGCCGAGCACACGCTTCGTGTTTGCGGGATCGAGCGCGAGGAACTGCGCGCGATTCCACACGTAGGCGTCATCCGCGTGACGCGCGCGCCACTCGGCCGTCAGGTCGCGTTCATCGAGCCGCGCGCCGTGGGCAGCGAGCTCTTCGGGATCTCGCTGATTCGCGCCGAGGAAGAATGCACGCCCGCCGCCGAACGCGACTTCGAGGCCGTCGCCGTGGGCGAACTCGACGAGCTGGCGCGCGAGATCGGGGAAGCCCGCCGCGCGTGCGCTCTCGGAGAGCAGCGCGTCGCTTTCCCAGTCGCGCGCCGGCGAGTGCGCATAACAAGCTGCAGGCGTCGCGTGCGTGAGCGTCGTGTTCGTGACGACTCCGGTCGCGAGCCCGCGCTCCTCGGCCTCTTCGAGCAGCGTCGGCACCGAGTGCTCTGCGACGGCGGAGAAGTCGCCAGTCTCGACCGTCTCGTCCACGCTGAGCGAGCCCGCGCGCGTCTTCACCCCCGTGATGAGCGCGGTCATCGTGCCGGAGGATTCGGGCACCTGCTGGTTCGTATTGTAAGTGCGCGAGAGCGCCGTATAGGGCAACCGCTCGAACGAGAGCCAATGCTCCTCGCCGAGGCCGCCTGCTTGCTGGCCGGCGAGAATGCGCGCCGCAGTAATCGTGCTGAGCCCCATGCCGTCGCCGACGAACAGGATCACGTTCTTCGCACGCCCGGTGTTGGCCACTGCAGCGCGACGCTCGGCGACCGCCTCGCGGCCCGCGCGATACCAGCCGTCGTGCGCGCGATCGGCGTGCGCGGCGGACGAGAGCGCGAGCAGCGCGACGATCCCCGCGAGTGCACGGCGCGCACGCAGAGTGGGCGCGCTCACCATCCCGCCATGTCCTGCGTGAGCGTCGCGCGGATCCGCCCGATCCCCACAGCGCGCAGCTTGCGCTTGGTTCCCTGATAAGCGCCGCGCGAGAGCTTTGCGAGCTGTGCGGCGGCGGCGAGCGCCTCGCTCTCGAGTTGCTCCGGCGCGACGACGCGATCGAGGTAGCCCGCCGCGAGCGCCCCGGCCGGGTC
>JANNKN010000741.1:0-1557 GCA_031396315.1 Deltaproteobacteria bacterium | reverse complement strand
GCGCGCGTGAAGGTCGGCGTGTAGTCGAGCGTCAGCAGCTGCTCGTGCACGGCATCGGCGATCTCGCGGCGACCGTGGCCGAGCGGACAGCAGAAGAGGCCCGACGAGCCGTCGAGCAGTTTGCGCCCGTCGGGCGTGAAGTAGTGCACGCCCTGCGCGCGCTCGAACATGCGCGGCTCGGCCTTGAATTCGCGGTTCGGCGTGAACGGCATCCAGAAGTGGTCGAGCGAGAGTGCATTGCTCATTGCGGTTCCTCGTTGGACGCAAACACCATCTTCCCCCGCGCCACAGTTTCTACCACGCGCAGCTCGAGCAACTTCTCAGGCGTGAGCGCGAGCGGGTCCTCGGACAGCACTACGAGGTCCGCCTGCTTCCCGACCGTGAGCGTGCCCTTTCTCGCTTCCTCGAAGTACTGATGCGCGCCGTTCACCGTGAGCGCGCGCAGGGCGTCCTCGATGCCGATGCGCTGCTCGGCGCCGAGCGTCTTGCCGCTGCGCGTTTGGCGATTCACGGTGGACCAGAGCAGGCGCATCGAATCGGGTGGGACGACGGGCGCGTCGTTGTGGATCGTGAACGGGATGCCGCGCGCGAGCGCGGAGCGCGTCGGGCTGATGCGCGCGGCGCGCGCGGCGCCGAGCACGGAGTCGCGGTGCCAGTCGCCCCAATAATAAGGATGCGCGGAAAAGAACGACGGGACGATCTGCAGCCCCTGCACGCGGTCGAGTTGATCCTCGCGCAGCGTCTGCGCGTGAATCATCACCGTTCGGTGATCGATGCCTGGTACAGCGGCGACGGCGCGCGCCACGGCCTCGATCAGCATGTCCTCGGCGGCGTCGCCGTTGGCGTGGGCGAGCACCGGGATGCCCGCAGGCAGGAAGCGCGCGAGCGCGGCGTCGACGAATTGTTGGGGAAAGATCGGGTAGCCGCGATAGCTCGCCTCCTTGCCCGGGGGCGGCACGTGATAAGGGTGCGAGAGGTAGGCGGTCTTGCCCTGCGGCGAGCCATCGAGCACGAGCTTCACGCCACCCCACGCGACGCCTCCGCGGTATTCGTGCAGCGGCACGTTCGGGAGGGGCTGCCCGACGTCGCGCACGATCGGGTAGTAGACGACGTCGAGCGGCGAGCCGCCTTCGCTTGCGAGCCGCATGAGCGCCGCGATGTCGCTCGGCCCGCTCGCGCCGTCTTGCACCGTGGTGAAGCCGAAGCGCGCATACAGCGCGAGCGCGCGGCGCAGCTGCTCGGGCGTCGGCGGCGCGACGAGGGGGCTACGCCCTAACACTTCGAACAGCGCGGCTTCCTCCATCACGCCGTTCGGCTCGCTGCCGCCGTCGCGACGGCGGAAGTGCCCGCCTGGCGGATCGGGCGTCTGCGCGCTCACGCCCACCGCGGCGAGCGCGGCGCCGTTCGCGACGGCGAGGTGCCCCGAGACGTGGAGGATTGCGATCGGTACTTCGCGCGAGACGGCATCGAGGTCATCGCGCGTCGGGTGGCGCTGCTCGGCGAGCAGCGAGTCGTCGTAGCCGTAGCCCGCGAGCCATGCGCCGGGCGCCGGTGGAT
>JANNKN010000732.1:0-15310 GCA_031396315.1 Deltaproteobacteria bacterium | reverse complement strand
GCCAACGTGCGCGCCGCCGCCGCGGATGCGCTCTCCGCACTCGGCGGCAACGTGCAGACGGGGCTACTGCGGCACTTGGCGGCGGAGGATCCGGAGACGCTGGTGCGCCTCGCGGCACTGCGTGCGCTCGTACGCGTCGAGGCAGCAATCCCGTTCGCGACGATCGAGGCCGCGCTCGCGGATTCGATGCTCTCGGCCGCGGGCTATGCAGCGCTCGGGCAGAGCGACGATGCGGGCGCGCTGGACCTCATCCTCAAGGGGTTGCTCGCGCGCCGCGCGAGTGCGCGCGAGGCAGCCGCGCGAGGCGCGACGGCGCTGGTCGCGCGGGCGGAAGTGAACGGCAGCGCACAAATTCACGCGCGCATTCGGGAATTCGCCGCGGCGCACGAAGAAATCGCGCGCGATGCGGTCGCGCGTCTCGATGATTCCGTACCCAGTCAGCGTCTCTACGCCATCCAGTTCGCCGCGCTGATCGGATCCGCCGATGCCGCGCGCTCGCTCGCGCAGAGTGGCACCGATGCCGCGGTGGCCGAGCCGGCGCGCGCCGCGCTCAGCGGGCTCGGAGCCGCGCTACCGCCCGCACTCGCCCAGGCCTGGGGTCAGCTGAGCGCCGCCGAGCGCGCGTTCGCCTGCTCCGCGCTCGCAGCCTGCGGCGCGCCCGCGGCGGCCGAGCGCATGCTGTGCACGACGTTGCTCGATCCTTCGAGCGAAGTGCGCGCAGCGGCAGCCCGGGTGCTCGCGGAATGCGGTTCGGCGACTTCGTTCGGCGACCTGTTCGCGCGTCTCGCCCAAGCGGACCCACGCTCTACGCGCGAAAACGCCGAGGATGAAGCCGACGCGCTCGTGGGAGCGATCGTTCAGCTCGCGGAGCGTGAGGGCAGCGAAGCGGTGGATGCCGTGATCGCGCTGATCGAGGCGCGCCTGGTCGGCGGCGAGGAGAGCGCGCGCAGCGCGGCTGCGCGACTCGTCGGGCGACTCGCACGCCCGGCTGACAGCGCACTCTTGCGCGGGCTACTCGCGGATCCGAGCGAATGCGTCCGGCGCCGCGCAGTCGAAGCGATTGCCCGCATCGGCCGCGGCGGCGACGAGCTATTGCGGGTCGCACTCGCAGACGAGTCGCCCTCCGTGCGGAGCGCCGCCGCGCAGATCGTCGCGGAGCTCGGCCTGCAGAGCGCTGACGACGACCTCGCGTCCCTCGCGGAAGATCGCGATGGCCGGGTGCGGGGCGCAGTCATGAGCGCACTCGCGCAGCGCGTCGCGACGCCTGAGGCGCGTGCACGATCGCTCGCGCTGCTCGCTGCTGGGCTTCGCTCCGACGGCGTCGTCGCGTTGGCGGCGCTCGCCTCGCTGCACCGCATCGGCGGTTTCGACGCGGCCGCGATTGCCGCGCTCGGGCTGCGTTCGCCGGAGCCGGAGATCGTCGAGCGCGCCGCGGCTTGCGTCGGTGCACACGGCGGCGCTGCGCTGCGCGGCGAGCTGATCGCACTTCTCGCGCATCCCGCCTGGCCGGTACGCGCGCGCGCTGCACGCGAGCTCGCCGATCAGCGCGCGGCGGCCGCAGTGCCGCACCTCCACGCGCGCCTCGGCGAAGAACGCGACGAGTTCGTACGCGATGCGCTGCTCGCCGCATTAGCCTCGCTGGAGAGCTGAGGTGGAAGCCGCGCCGATCGCCCTCAGCGACGCCGAGTACCGGATGTTCCGGGACTTTTTCAAGGCTGCGTGCGGCTTGTGGTTTGGCGACGACTCCAGGTTTTTGCTCGAGAACCGGCTCGCTCGCCGGATGCGTCAGCTCGAGATCCCGAGCTTCGCCGCCTACCACTACTTGTTGCGAAAAGAGGCGACCCGCGAAGACGAGCTCGCAGCGGTGATCGACGAGCTCACCACCAACGAGACGTACTTCTTTCGCGAGCGCAGCCAGCTGCGCGCGCTGATCGATGAAATCGTGCCCGCGCTGCTCGCGCGGCGCCACGCAGGGCCTGTGAACGTGTGGTCGGCGGGCTGCTCGAGCGGCGAGGAGCCCTACACGATCGCGATGATGGCGCTCGAGGCGGGGCTGCGGCCCGGCGCCGATCTGCGCGTGCACGCCTCCGACATCTCACGGCGCTGCCTCGCGAAGGCACGTGAGGGCGAGTACCGCGAATCTTCCTTCCGTGAGACGCCGCCCGAGCTGCGCGGCCGCTACTTCAAGGAGAAGAACGGCCTGCACGTGCTCTCGCCCGACGTGCGCCGCCACGTCACGTTCACACGCATGAATCTGCTCGAGCCCGCGCGCTTCGCGCTGCTCGGCCCGCTCGACGTGGTGCTCTGTCGCAACGTCATCATCTACTTCGATCGCGACACGAAGAAGCGCGTGATCGACAGCTTCGCCGAACGCCTCGCGCCGGGTGGATTTCTGCTGCTCGGTCACAGCGAGTCGTTGATCCACCTGACCAGCGCGTTCGAGCTCGCGCACCTCCGCAACGATCTGGTCTACCGGAAGCCATCACCCGCGACGCCGCCCGCCGATCCGCGTCACTCGGCAGCGTTCGCCGCGCTGCGGCGCGCCGCCGGCAGCGAGGGTGAGCGATGAAGGAGAAACGCCCGCTGCGCGTGCTCGTGATCGACGACTCGGCGTACAGCCGGCGCACGATCGTGCAGCTGCTCGAGCGCTCGCCGCTGATCGAAGTCGTCGACGTCGCGCGCGATGGCGAGGAGGCTCTGCGCAAGGCACTCACGCTCGACCTCGATTTGATCACGCTGGATCTCGAGATGCCGCGCATGGACGGCTTCACGCTGCTGCGAATCCTGATGGCGCAGAAGCCGACGCCGGTGCTCGTGGTGAGCGGGCTCGGTGGCAAGGACGACGTCTGGAAAGCGCTCGAGCTCGGTGCGGTCGATTTCGTGATCAAACCGACGCGGCGCGCGGCGCCCGAGCTGGCGACGATCGAAGCCGAGCTGTTACGGAAAGTGCTGGCGGTGCGCGAGCTGCGCATCGACCGTGTGCGCGAACGCATGCGCCACCCGCCCCCGCTCGCGACGGCGAGCGGCAAGAGCGCGGCGCGCATCGTCGTGATCGGCGCTTCGACCGGCGGTCCGGCCTCGCTGATGCAGGTCTTCAGCGCACTCGGCCAGCCCGGCTCGTGCGCGTTCCTCGTTGCGCAGCACATGCCCGAGGGCTTCACGCGCAGCTTCGCCGAGCGAATCGCGCGCACCACGCCCTTTGCGGCGCGCGAAGCCGAATCGGGCATGACGCCCGAGCCGGGCAGCATCTTGATCGCGCCGGGCGGGCGACATCTCGAGCTCGAAGCGCACGGAGCGAGCGTGGTGACTCGCGTCGTCCCCGCGGAGCGCGGGGATCGCTTCGCGCCGAGCGTCGATCGGCTGTTCGCTTCGGCGGCGAAGTGTTATGGGCCGGACCTGCTCGCTGTGGTGCTGACCGGCATGGGAGACGACGGCGCAGTCGGAGCGATCTCCGTCAAGCGCAATGGTGGCAACGTGATCGCGGAATCCGAAGAGACGGCGGTCGTCTACGGCATGCCGCGTCAAGCCGTGCGCATGGGTGCGGTCGACGCGGTGCTGCCCCTGCATGCGATCCCGAATGCGATCATGAACGGCTTCGCGCGCGAGCGCGCGAAGCGCGAGGGCATCAGTGATGAGTGACGATTTGTTCGATCGCGCGGACGAGTTCATGTCGTTGTTTCGGCGTGGAGCCGAGTTCACCAAGGAGCTCGTCGACGAGAACGCGCGACTGCGTCGACGCCTGGTCGAGGTCGAGTCGCGTCAAGACGAGGCGGCGCAGGATCCGGGCGAGTGGTCGAAGCTGCGCCAGGAGTTGCTCGAGCGAATCCGCGGGCTCGAGGGCGAACGCACGGACGTGCTCGAGCGGATGCGCTCGCTCGAGGAAGAGAACCTTCAGTTCGCGACACGCTTCGTGGAGGTAGAGGAGGAGAACAACAATCTCGCGAACCTCTACGTCGCCTCCTATCAGCTGCACTCGACGCTGAACGTCGCCGAAGTCGTCAAGATCATCATCGAGATCGTGATCAACTTGGTCGGCGCGCAGACGTTCGCCGTCTATGTGCACGACGAGAAGACGGGCCTGCTCGAAGCGGTCGCTTCCGAGGGCGAAGACGTCGCGGTGTTCCCGAGCATGCTGCTCGGCGAGGGCACCCTCGGCTTGGCGGTCGCGAGCGGGGCGACATCGTCCAATGGCGAAGCGTCGTCGCGCGATTATTCCCGGCCGATCGTCGCCATTCCCCTGCGCGTGAACGATCGCCCGATCGGTGGAATCGCGATCTTCGAGCTGCTCGTGCAAAAGGACGGCCTCTCGCCGCTCGATCACGAGCTGTTCACGTTGCTGGCCGGCCATGCCGCCACCGCGATCTTCGCGGCGCAGCTGCATAGCCAGTCCGAACGCAAGCTGAGCACGATTCAAGGCTTCATTGATCTTCTCACCAAGTAGCGCGGGCTCGAAGAATCCGCGCGCGAGGTTCGACATGGACCGCCATCGAATTCTGATCGTCGAAGACAGCCCCACCATGCGGCAGCTGCTTTCGTTCGCGCTGAAGCGCCTGCGGGGCGCAGAGGTCGTCGAGGCGCAGGACGGCATGGACGGGCTGCGCAAAGTCACGGGCGAAGAGTTCGATCTCGCGCTGATCGACATCAACATGCCGGTGATGGACGGGCTCAAGCTGATCCACCTGATTCGTCAGGAGCCGACTCTCGCGGCGATGCCGATCGTGGTGATCACGACCGAGGGTGCGCAGGAGGATCGCGACCGCGCGCTCGCGCTCGGCGCGAACGAGTATTTGACGAAGCCGATTCAGGCGAATCGGGTTTTGGCGGTGGCGAAGGCGTTGCTCAAGGTGGAGTGAGGGCGGGAACCGGACGCGAGGTCGCGGACTCCTCGCGGATGAGGCGTGCGCCGGCCGCGGCGTTTAGCGGCGGCGGCTGCGCGCAATGGCTCCTCGGGGCCTTGGGCTTGGCGGGGCGCTGGATGGGGCGCGAGTTGTTGGGTGTACCGGGCACGGTGTGGGGCCCCGCGTCCGCTGATTTGCGCTCCGCCGCCGCCGCTAAACGCCGCGGCCTCCTCGGTTCGCGTTGGGGGCGGAGCGGGCGAGCGCGTGCAGCTTTCTATGGGCGGGTGACGGACCGGCGGCGTTGAGCCGCCGGACCGTCACGCTGCGCGTCGTCGCGGACTTCTCGTCGTCGCGGGATCGGTTTTCGTCGCAGGGGGCGGGGGGCTTTGCTAATCCGCGGGGAGTGATGCGCTGTCTCGCAATTTTGGTTTCGGTGTGCGGGCTTGCGCTCGGCTGTGGGTATACGCCGGTGCGGTATGCGGACGCGCTCGGGGATGCGAAGACGGTGGCGATCGTGGGGCTGCGCAACGACACGTTCGAGCCGGGGGTCGAGACACTCGTTTCGGATGCGCTCGCGCGGGAGTTCTTGCGGCGCGGCGCGCTGCGGCTCGTCGAGGATCCGGCGCGCGCCGATGTCGTGATCTCGGGGGCGGTCGCGAAGCTCGACGTGTCGCGCAAGAGCTTCTCGTCGATCGCGCTCGCGATCGAGTACGAGCTGCAGCTCGGGCTCGCGATTCGCGTCGCGCGGCGCGACGGAACGCTCGTGCCGCTCGACGCTGCCGCGCAGACCGAGACCGAACGCTACGTCGCGAGCGGCGATGTCGAGGTCGAGCGCACGCATCGCGAGGAGGCGCTCCGCCGCCACGCGAGCCTGCTCGCAGGCCGCGTGCACGACGCGCTGTTCGAGCGCATCGCGCCGTGACGCCGGCCGAGTTGGCGCGCGAGCTCGCGGGCGGGTGCGTGCGCCCGGCCTATCTGATCGCGGGCGCCGAGGCGCTGCTGCGCGACGAGGCGCTCGCGGCGATTCGCACGGCCGCCCTGGGAACCGATGGCGGCGACTTCGACTTCGAACGCCTCGCCGGCGAACGCACCACGCCGGGCCAGCTGCACGACAGCGTGCGCGCATTGCCGCTGCTCGCGAAGCGCAGGCTGGTCGTGCTGCGCGAGCCCGAGGCGCGCAAGGGCGGGAAGGGCGAAGCCCTCGCAGAGGCACTCGGCAGCGTCGTCGCGGACGTGGCGACGAGCGACTCGTGTGTGCTCGTCGTGATCGCTGAGGAGATCGATCGTCGCTCGCGCTGGGTGAAGGCGTTCGCGGAGCCGGCGGCGCTCGTAGCGTGCGATCCGCCGAAGAACGTGCGGGAGGCGCTCGGTTTCGTGCGCGACGAGGCGCGCCTACAAGGCGTGACACTCGAATCCGCAGCGGCGGAGCTGCTCGCGGAAGCGGTCGGCCCGAATTTGCTCGCGCTGCGCCAAGAGCTGACGAAGGCCGTGCTGTTCGCCGGCGACGGTGTGAAGGTCACGCGCGCGCACGTGCAAGAGACGATCTGCGCGGTGGCGGAAGAGCCGATCTGGGATCTCACCGACGCGATCGGCGAGGGCCGCAGCGCCGACGCACTGGGCCTGCTCGGGCGGATGTTAGGGGCCGGCGCGCCACCGCAGGTGTTGCTGGGCTCCCTCGCCGGGCACTTCCGCAAGCTGGTCCGCACGCGCGCCGGGGCGCCGCCAGCAGGGCACCCCTTCATGCTGCAGAAGCTGGAGCGCCAAGCGCGCCGCTACTCGCCCGCGCGCTTGCTGTCGTGCCTGCGCGCGATCCACGAAGTCGACGAGGTGTTGAAGGGGCAGGGAGCGTTGCCGGCGGATCTGGCGCTCGAGCGGTTGGTGCTCGGGCTCTCGGCCTGAGAGCACGCGATACACGCGGGTTCGTAGTTCTACCTATGCGCGGCCCCGTCAGCCGAGCCAAGCAATCTCGGGCCTCGACTCGGGCTCGAATGTCCCAGCTAAAGCTCAGGTAGAGGGCCTTCGATCTGTCCGTCGAGGGGCCGGAATGCGCTTCGCAGGATCGATTCGCGGCAAACTCTTCGCGCTCGTCGCGCTGTGCACGCTGCCGATGGCGGTCGCCGTCGCGTTCCTGATCGATCGGGGGGTCGGGAAGGACATCCGATTCGCAGAGAAGGAACGGGCCGGCAACGCGTACCAGCGACCGCTGCTCGAGCTCGTGGTCTCGCTGCGGCGGATCGGGCTCCTCGCTTCGGCCGATCGCGCCGGCGAAGCAAACCGCGAGGCTGCGGACCGCGCATTCGAAGCTGCGGAGGCCGTCGACGCGCAGCATGGCGCTTTGCTCCGAGTCACCGCACAGGCCATTCAGGACGATGACCGCGACGTTCCGGCGCTCGCAGCGCTGCGCTCGCAGTGGCCGGCGCTGGCGGTTGCGCTCGATCGAGGCGAGAGCCCGGATCGCGAGGCGCTCGAACGGCTCCTGCAGCAAGTGCGCCGCCTCTCGCTCCTCTCGGGCGATACCTCGAACCTGATCCTCGACCCCGATCTCGACAGTTATTACTTGATGGACCTCACCAACCTGGCGTTGCCCGACACGATCGTGCGCCTCGGTCGGGTGGGCTCGCTGCGCAGTGAGATCGTCGCGGGGCGCATCACGAGAACGGATGCACAGATCGCGCTCGCCGCGCTCGCAGCGCTGCTCGAAGAGGCGGATCTTCCGCGCATCGTCGGCAGTGCGCGCTCTGCGCTCGCCGAAGACGAGCGCTTCTACGCTGCGAGCGAGTCCCTGGGCAGGCGGTTGCCGCCAGCACTCGCTCGCTTCGACACGGCTGCGCGCGAACTGATCGAGGGCTTGAAAGCCGCTGCGGCGGATCCAGGGTTGGTCGCAGGCCTCGACACTCCGACGCTCGAAGCGTTGGAGGCGGATCGCGCATTGTGGATCGTGAGCTCTGAGGAGCTCGAGGCGTTGCTCGCCCGCCGTATCGCCGCGTATCGCCGAGCGCGCATCCTCGCGCTCGGCTTCGCGCTCGCTGGAGTTGTTACGGCGGCGTGGGTCGGGCGTCGCCTGTCGCGCGCGATCGTAGGCTCGCTGGCGCGCTCGCGCGTCACGGCAGAGCAGGTCGCTGCGGGCGATCTCGCAGGTGCAGCTCGCGTGGCGACCGGCGCGCATGCGAGCGACGAAACCGAGAGCCTTCTGCAAAGCCTCGTCGCGATGGCCGGCCAGCTCACGCGGATCGTTGCGGAGGTGGTGTCGAGCAGCGCCGCGATCTCCGATGTCTCGGGCAAGCTCGAATCCACGACCGTCGAGCTTCGCGGGGAGGCGGGCAAGCAGCAGCAGGCCGTCGCCGACGCGACCGAGGTCACCCGCGAGCTGGCGAAGTCCGCCGAGCAGGTTGCGAGCCACGGGGTTCGCTTGACGGAGGCCGCCGAGGCCACGCGCGGCTCGATGACCGAGATCGAGACTCAGGCCGGCGCGATCGAGGAGGAGATGCAGCAGCTCTCCGCGGTCGTGAGCCAGCTCCTGACGGCGATGGAGCAGATGGCCGCGAACTCGCGAACCATTGCAGCCGCCGCAGGCTCGCTGCGCACCGCGGGCGATCAGACGGTGGCATCGCTGGACGACCTGCGCAGCTCGATCACTTCGATCGAGGACTCCGCCGCGACGAGCCGCGACGACGCCGACGCGATGCTGGCATCCACCGAGCAGGGCGAAGCGGTCACGCGCGACTCGATGGCCGCAAACCAGGAGATCCTCGACGCGTTCGAAGTGCTGCGTGCGGCAATCGACCGACTCCAAGCTCGGTCCGCGCGCATCGAGCAGGTGCTGGGGGTGATCGATGGTGTCGCGGACGAGGTGGGCCTGCTCTCGCTCAACGCGTCGATCATCGCGGCGCAGTCGGGGGAGCACGGACGCTCGTTCGCGATCGTCGCGAACGAGATCGGCGAGCTCGCTCGAGAGACCGAGGCATCGAGCGGCGAGATCGCGAAGAGCGTCTCGGAACTCCGAGAGGACATCCTCGGCGTTTCGCGCGCCGTCACTTCGGGCAGCGAACATGTCCGCCGCGGCTTCGAACGCGCGCGCCAAGCGGACGCCACGCTGCGCGGCCTCGGCGAACGCGCTCGCGCGAGCGCGGAGCGCGCAGGGGAGATTTCGAGAGCCGCCGCCCAGCAAGCGATCAGCGTCGCTGCCGTCGAGCGGGCGGCGTCTGCCGTCCACGGCGGTGTCGTCGAGATCGCATCCTCTGTCGTCGAGTACGGCGCAGCAGTCGAGTCGGTCCGCGACAGGGTCACGAGCGTCGACGGAATGACGAAATCCGTGCTCACCGCCGCCGCGTTGCAGACGCGCGAGAGCGCGAGCGTCTCGAAGGCGATGGTCGAGCTGATCGAGCGCGCGCGGGCGCTCGAATCTGCAGCGAGTCGTCAACGCCAGTCGACCGCGCGCATGGGCTCGTCGCTCGGCGTTTTCCACTCGGGGGCCAGCGGGACGGAGGCCTTGGTCAGCGAGCTCGGACAAATCGTCGAGCTGCTGCGCGCGCGATCCACCGCGCTTTCCCGAGAGGTCGCACGCTTCAGCATTTAGTGTGGCCCGAGAAGGTGGGCGTGCGATTGGGGCCGCCTCAAGGCTTGCGGTCGCCCCGCCGATTCACGACTCCGCACCAGGAGCGGATGCCATGGCGGTCATGGAAGTGTTCGACTTCGTGTGCGCACAGCTCGAATCGCGAACGTCGCTCGATCGCCTGGCTGCGCGCGGCACGGTACGTATCGCCCTCAAACAGGCCGGCCTCGACGCGCAGGCTGTCACGCCCGAGCAAATGGCAGTCGTCGTCGAGAAGCTGCTCCCCGCGGAGCTCGCGAGCCGAAGCGTTCCCGATGCGTCCTCGATTTGTGAGGCACTCGCCTTGCGAACTCGCGCAATCTCAGCCGGCGTCGCGCAGGACACGCCAGACTCGGTCTTCCGCCGATTAGGAGGATCCGAGTGATCGACCTAATGGTTGGCGTGGCGACGGTCGCCTTCATCGCGACCGGAACCGTGGTTGGGTTGCGTTTCCTCGCTCTCGCGCATCGAACACGACAGCTCAGTGACTTCCTGATCGGGTTCGCGCTCTTCGACATCTGCGCGATCGGCTACCCGCTCGCGCTGATCAGCGTGAGCTCCGACCTCCCGCTGGCCTCCGCGCGCGCGATGACGATTGCGTACACGCTGGCGCTCGCGCTCGCCTGGGTCGGCATGTACGCCTTCACGCTGCGCGTGTTTCGGCCGGGCGCCGGATGGGCGTGGGCACTCTGCGCAGGTGGCCTCGCGCTGACCGCAGTCGGCGTGGTCATCACGACCCGGCAGGCGCTGGCTGCGCCGGACTCCGCGGCATTGCGCCTCGCCGGCGAATCGTTCCATTGGGTTCAAGTCGCCGCGCTGATCTGTTATGCGTGGACCGGCTGTGAAGGCTTCCGCTGCTGGCAGGCTGCGCGCCGCAGGCTGGCGCTCGGCCTCAGTGACCCTCTCGTCGTCGATCGATTCTTGCTGTGGGCAGCCTTCGGCCTGTTCGCGTTCATCAGTGTCGCTCCCTCGGCCGTACTCAGTTTCGCGGGAATGAGGAGTGAAGTGCACGTAGCGATCGAGCGGCTCGGAGTCGGGATCGGAGGAGGTGCAGCGGCGATCGCCATGCAGCTCGCCTTCTTACCGCCGCCCTTCTACAAGCGCTGGGTCATCGCTCGCAGCCAGCTCGCCCATTAACAGGGGATCGCGAGCAAGCTCTCCGCGAGAGCGAGCCCTAGTGGCCCTGCCATCGAGCGGTGACGGGCGGCTGTCCGGCGGGCCTCCGTCGCGCCCGTTCAAGTCGTGGGCAGCGCTACCCGAAATCCACTGAGTCGGAGGCCTTGCCATGTCCGAGCGGAGAAGCGCCGAACGGCTCACCGCGCGCTTCAAAGTACTCCTGGCGGCGGACCGCGCGGAATACGACGGCGAGATCTTGGATGTCTCGGCCCGCGGAGCCCAGCTGGCTTCCGAAAACGCGCAGCTGCCCGCTGGCGTCGAAGTTCGCATGCAGTTGTTACTGCGCAGTGGATCCCTGATTACGATCCTCGGTCGGGTCGTGTGGAGCAACGCCGGCCGTTTCGCGCTCGAGTTCACGACTCTCGATGAAGCCGCCAGAAAGTGGTTGGACTCGATGTTGGGCGACGAGGAAACCTCGCTGCGCTGACTCCGCCCTGCGAGCTTGCGCCACCGAGCCCGCGCTCATCCCCTCGCACCGTTCGTCACCCGCGTCGCGATGCGACGCGCGGGTTCACGCGGTGGCGCCCTTGTGTACCGCCTTGGCGAGCCGCGAAACCTGCCGGCTCGCGGTCTCCTTCTTCAGCACGCCCTTCGTCGCCGCTTGGCGCAGCGCCCGCTCAGCCTCGCGCAGCCGCGCGGCCGCCACCGTCTTGTCGCCGCTCGCGATCGCTTCACGCACCGCCTTCACACGCGTGCGCAGCGCGCTCGTGATCGCGCGGTTACGGGCGCGTCGGCGTTCGGCCTGGCGGGCACGCTTCTCGGCGGATTTGTGTTGGGCCACGGAAGATCTCCTCGTTCGATCATGCGCCTGCGCGAATCGCTGCGCCGACGGGAGCCGACCCGACAGGGCCGACCAAAAAGGGCGGCACAACATAGGCGAGGCGATTTGCGTCCGCCGCACTCCGGGCCAGCAATCCGCTCGTTGCCGGTGCGTGAGCTCTCGAGATCCCTCGATTCTCTGGCTCAGGAACTGCGTTCGACCCTCCGATGAGCTTCGCGCGGGAGGGGACCGGAGTGCGCGCGAGCAGCCTGCGAGCCGGGATCGCCGGAGCGCTGATCGCGCTTGCGGCGACGATTGCTAGCGCTGCGCCCGCGGCCCCGGCGGATTCGGCCAGCCCGCCCTCGGCGAGCGTCGAAGCCGCTCCCGTGGCGCCGCGCGGGGCGCCTTGGCCGCCGCCCCTGCTTACCGAGCTACCCGAGCGCGACCCGGTGCGCGCAGCGATCGACCGTGCCTGGCGTCTGCCAGCCGCCTCGCTAGCGGAGCGCGTCGCGCGCACGCAGCGGGCCGGCCTCGCGTTCGGCCTGCGCGAGCTCGACGGGCCGGCGCGCGCGCTGCTCTTGGCTGAAGAGCACGGCGACCTGCTCACGCGGGCGGAGCACGCGGTCGAACTCGCGCCCGGGCTTCCGGCCGCACATGCAAGCCTCGCGCGCGCACGTCGCGCGGCGGGCGATTTCCCTGGCGCGTCGCGCGCCCTCGGCGCGGCGATCGACGCGATCGCGGGGCACCTCGAAGCGCGCGCTTGGGCGCAGCGTACGTTGAGCGAAGCCGCGATCGGCGCGGCCTGCGCGTGGGCCGCCGTGTTCGCGCTGCTGGGCGCAATCGCATCGCTCCCGAACCTGACGTATGGCCTCGGCGCGACGCGCGCCAAGCTCACCGGGCCCGCCGCGCTCGCCGGCATCGCCTCGCTCGTCCTGCTGCTCGCATGGGTCGAAGGCCCGGCGGGAGCCGTGCTCGGGCTCGCAGGCGTCGCGATGGCGAGCGGTGGAATGGTCAAGCGCGTCGGCGTGCTGATCAGCCTCGGGGCCGCGTTGCTCGCGTTGAATGGGGGCTTCGAGAGCGCGGCGACCGGGCGCTTGCTGCTCGTTGCGGACCCGGTCGCGACGGCGGTGCAGCGGATCGAGGCCGGGCTCTCGACTCCCGCGGACATCGGCATCGCACTGCGCGCCGCGCCTTCGGATCTGGACGCTGCGCGTGCGATCGCGCTGCATGCCAAGCGCAGCGGAGATCGCGAGGCCGCGGTGCAGTACTTCGCGCGCGTGCTCGCCGAGCGGCCCGACGCGGGCGTCTATAACAACGCGGCGAATGTCGCTTACGCGCTCGACGATCTGCCGACGGCGATCGCGCTCTACGAAAAATCGACGCAGCAGAGCGCGTCGGCGATCGCCTATTTCAACCTGTCGCAGGCGTATGGCCGCGCGATTCGGCTCGACGACCAGGATCAAGCACTCGCGAAAGCACAAAGCATCGATGCGCTGACCGTCGAGCGCCTCACGGGCCGTGTGGCCGAGCAGGCGTATGTGGCCGACGCGAGCTTCAGCGTCGAAGCCGTGGCGGCGCGGGTCGCCGCGACCGGTGCACCGCGGCGGCTGGCAGCCGCGCTGCGCGAACGCTGGGCGCCTGGTTGGCTCGGCAAGAGTCTGGTGGCCGGGATTGGGGTCGCGCTGATCGTGCTCGCCGCCGCGACCGCCGGAGGTAGCACTCTCGTGCGCGCTGCCGGCCCGCGTGATTTCTACGCCGACCTCGCGCGCACGCTGCGCGCCGGGGTAGGCGATTCGTCGCAGCGCGTCGCGCAGCTGACGAAGCTGCGCAGGCAGCGCGCGCGCACCGATCGCGTCCTCACCCTGCTCGCGATCTGTATGCCGGGCGCCGCTGGCTTTCGCTTCGGCCGCCCACTGCTTGCGCTGGTCGCCTCGCTCGCCTTCGCGTGCGGCGCGGCGACGGCGGCGGCGCTCGCTTTCGCGCCGCCAGACCCGCTGGCGGTCGGCGCACTGCCCGCCCTCCTGGCACAGCTCGTCGGCATCGCCTGCGTCGTCGTGTACGGAATCGCGACGGCGCTCGCTTTTGCGCTGCGAGTCGAGGAGTAATCGTGTGAGCGTGGCCCTGCATGGAAACCTGCGCGACTTCGGCATCGGCGAAGTCTTCCAGCTGATCGGCCAGCAGCAGAAGACCGGCGTGCTCGACGTGACCGGCGAAAGCGAGCGCGTGCGCATCGCGTTCGACCGCGGCGCAGTCGTTTGGGGCGAAGCGGTCGGGCCCTACGAACATGCCGCGCTCGGCGACCTGCTCGTGCGCAGCGGGCTCGTGACCCCGGAGCGCATGCTGCAGCTCGAGCGCGGCGTGCAGGACGGCGAGGGCGACCTGCTCACGCTGATCGCGCGGAGCGCTGCCCTCGGTGCGGCGCAGCTGCAGGAAGCGGTCGACCTGCTCACGCAGAACACGATGTTCACGCTGCTGCGCTGGACGCAGGGCTCGTTCCACTTCAGCGCGCAGCCGGTGGCGGGCGAGGGCGACGCGACTCGCCGCACGCCCGCCGAGCAGATCCTGATGGACGGCCTGCGCATGGTCGATGAGTGGCGCACGTTCGATGCGGATGCGCGCGAGCTCGAGACGGTGTGGCGCCGGAGTGAGGCTTTCGACCTGTTTCGGGAGCGAGCCGGAGGAGATTCCGCGAAACGGCTCGCGCAAGCGGAGCGCGTTTTCATGCTGGTGGACGGTCGAATCTCCGCGCGGCGCGTGGTCGACCTCTCGCGGGTCGGCGAGTTCGAGGGCGTGTACTGGTTCTCGCGGCTGCGTCGCGGCGGCGTGATCGAGCCGCTGCCGCGCGAGGCGAAAACGGCGCGCAGCCGCCCGCGCATCTCATTCGCCGGGGCGCCGTCGCTGGCCTCGCTGCGCGTCGCGGGGCCATTCGCGCTCGCGGCGCTGGCGGTGCTCGCGCTCGTCTTCCAGCGCGGCGAAGCCTACAGCCCGGCGCCCGAGGTCGCGGCGCTCGCGCGGGCCGGGGATGCTTCGCTCGTGCGCGCGCTCGCGCGCAACGCGGTCGAGGCGTACCGCTTCCGGCACGGCCAATGGCCCGCGGATCTCGCCGAGGCGACCCGCGAATTGCCCGCGCCGATGGCGACGGAAAAGGTCGGCGCATACTATTTCGCGCGCCGCGGCGACAACTTCGTGGTTCTTCTGCCCGAGGAGTAGCGGTACGACGGAGCGACCCACGGACGCGCAAGAGGCCACGAGTCGGCAGACCCTCGTCTTCGACGACAACCAACTCGCCTCGGCGCTGTATGGCGAGCGCGAGCGAACGCTGCGCATCGTCGAGCAAGATCTCGGCATCTCGGTGCACGCGCGCGGCAACCAGGTGCGGCTTTCGGGCGCCGAGGATCGCGTGCGGCTGGCGCGCCAAGTGCTCGAGCAGCTCTATGGCTTGTTGCGCGAGGGCCGGCCCGTTGCGCCGAGCGACGTGCACTCGGCGATTCAAGCGGTCGCGACGCAGCCCGGCACCACGCTGCGCGAGGTCTACACCGACGTGCTCTCGCACGTCGGCTCGCGCCGCCGCATCGCCGCCAAGAATCTCTCGCAGCGCCACTACATCGACCTGATCGAGTCGCACGACATCGTGGTTTCGATTGGCCCAGCCGGCACGGGCAAGACGTATCTAGCGATGGCGATGGCGATCGCCGCGCTGAATCGGCAGGAGATCGCGCGCGTGATCCTCGCGCGCCCAGCGGTCGAGGCCGGCGAGAAGCTCGGCTTCCTGCCCGGCAACCTCGCGGAGAAGGTGAACCCCTATCTGCGCCCGCTCTACGACGCGCTCCACGACATGATGGATTTCGAGAAGGCGCAGCGGCTGATGGAGCGCGGTGTGATCGAAGTGGCGCCGCTCGCGTTCATGCGCGGCCGCACGCTGAACGAATCGTTCGTGATCCTCGA
>JANNKN010000717.1:0-18815 GCA_031396315.1 Deltaproteobacteria bacterium | reverse complement strand
CCTCCTCGGCCGAGAGCGCGTAGATGTTCTTGTCGAGCGGGTCGCCGGGATGGATCTTGTTCACCACGCCGTCGATGCCAGCCATCAGCATCGCCGCGAATGCCAGGTACGGATTGCAGGCCGGATCCGGGTACCGCACCTCGACGCGCTTCGCCTTCGGGCTCTGCGAATACGTCGGAATGCGGCACGACGCCGAACGGTTTCGCGACGAATACGCCAGGTTCACCGGCGCTTCGTAGCCGGGCACGAGTCGCTTGTCCGAGTTCGTGGTCGGGTTCGTGAACGCCGCCAGCGCGCGCGAGTGCTTCAGGATTCCGCCGATGTACCAGAGCGCGATGTCGGAGAGGCCGGCGTAGCCATTGCCCGCGAAGAGCGGCTTGCCTTCCTTCCAGAGCGACTGGTGCACGTGCATGCCCGAGCCGTTGTCCTTGAACAGCGGCTTCGGCATGAAGGTCGCGGTCATGCCGTGACGGCGCGCCACGTTCTTCACCACGTACTTGTACTTCATCAGCTTGTCGGCCATCGCGACGAGCGTGTCGAACTTCATGTCGATCTCGGCCTGGCCGGCAGTCGCCACTTCGTGGTGCTGCGTCTCGATCACGATGCCCATCTTCTCCATCTCGAGACACATCTCGGTGCGGAGATCTTGTTGGGTGTCGTGCGGCGGCACCGGGAAGTAGCCCTCCTTGTGCCGGATCTTGTAGGCGAGGTTGCCGCCGTCTTCGTCGCGACCCGTGTTCCAAGCGGCTTCGGACGAATCGAGCTCGTAATAACCGTGGTTCACGCCGGTGCCGAACTTGGCGCTGTCGAACACGAAGAACTCCGCCTCGGGGCCGAAGTACGCAGTGTCCGCGATGCCGCTCTGCTTGAGGAAGAGCTCGGCCTTCTTCGCGATGTGGCGCGGGTCGCGCGCATAGGATTCGCGGGTGAGCGGCTCGACCACGTCACAGATCAGCACCAGCGTCGGGTGCGCGAGGAACGGGTCGATGAACGCGCTGCTCGGATCCGGGATCATCAGCATGTCGCTCTCGTTGATCGCCTTCCAGCCGCGAATCGACGAGCCGTCGAAGCCGTAGCCGTCCTCGAAGGTCGCCTCTTCGAGCTGCGAGATCGGATGCGAGCAGTGCTGCCAGAGGCCGGGCGAGTCGATGATGCGGCAATCGACCATCACGACGTTGTTCTTCTTGGCGAACTCGAGAACCTGCTTGGGGGTCATGGTCCGGGATCTTTCCTTTGGGCTCGCGCTGCGAGCGTTCCTCGCGGACGGCCGGTCCGCCTCGCGAAAGCTGAGGGGTTAGAGCGCTTCGTCGCCGCGCTCGCCGGTGCGGATGCGCACGGCTTGCTCGATCGGGAGCACGAAGATCTTGCCGTCGCCGATGCGGCCGGTGTTGGCCGCGGCCGCGATCGCTTCGACGACCTTCTCGACGAGGTCGTCCGCGATCGCGATCTCGAGCTTGATCTTGGGCAGGAAGTCCACGACGTACTCGGCGCCGCGGTAGAGCTCGGTGTGGCCCTTCTGTCGGCCGAAGCCTTTGACTTCGGTCACGGTCATGCCCTGGACGCCGATCTCGTGAAGGGCCTCCTTGACCTCGTCGAGCTTGAACGGCTTGATGACCGCTTCGATCTTCTTCATGGCATCTCCTATCGGGGGCCCCGAGGCGGCCGACCCTATCACGAATCGTTCGGCCGGAGCAGGGTGAAGTGGGGTTCTGCCGACGGAGGAGAGCAACTCGCGTGCCATGTGCAAAACGCGGCGCGGGTCCGCGGAGATGGCTGATCGGTGCCCGCTTGTGCCGATTGATGCTCATGTGCTGAGCAGTGCCTGCTGAAGTTCTGAGCAGCAACGCGCATGAGAAACGATCTGCGCGCGCCGCGCGATTGGAACGCGGATTGCTGTAGCGGAAGGGCTGGAGGCGTTCAGCAATGGCACTCGGACACGTCAATCTATCTGCAGCCCCGCGCCCCGAAGCGAATGCTCTCGACAGCTTCTTCGAGAAGTTCTTCGACACCGCCGCGGAGCGACGTGGCGGTGCGCCGAGCCTCACGGAGTGGGTCGATCTCGCCGAGGGCTGGCGCATCGTGCGCGCACTGCGCGAGGCGCGCGGCAATCGCGCCGCCGCCGCGCGCGCACTCGGCATCGGCCGACGCACGCTCTACACGAAGATGGAGAAGCTCGGCATCGCGCCGAAATTCTCGCTCTGGTAACCGCGCGCCGCGTGCGCGGAGCCCGAGAAGTCGGCGGGGACGTTCCGCAACGAGGTTGCGGAGCATTCCCGCGTTTCTCGTTCAGCGAGAGCTCTCGGGCGCAGCAAGCCACCAGCGAGCGAAGCCCAAAGGCAAAGTCCAAAAGGAACGGGCGCGGATCCCTGCGAATCCGCGCCCGTCGTTTTTGCCCTGGCGGGCGTGGGTCAGAGCGCGTAGATCACTTCGACGCCAGCAGTGACCTGGCTGTCGTCGTCGCCCGGACCGTCATCTCCGAAGTAGAACGTGCCGCTCTCGGTCAGAGCGTCGTAGCGGAGCTCGCCGCGCACGGTGAGGCCGCCGCCGAGCGCGTGATCGACCGTGCCGGTGAGGCCCCAGATCCCGAAGTCGGCGCTGCCGTCGGGGTCGAGGTTCAGGTACTCGGCACGACCCGAGACACCGGTGCTGTCGGTGATCGCGAAGCGCGCAGCGGCCGCGACGCCGATGCCTGTGACGTCGCCCGTGCCGAAGTCGCTCGAGACGTAGTCGAAGTTCACGTAGCTCGCGAACTTCTCGTTCGGCGTCCAGCGCCCGATGAAGTCGAGGATCACCTCGTTGTCGTCCTTGTCGCTCGAGAACGAGGAGGGCGAGTCGCCGTAGGTGCCCGCGAACGAGCCGGAGAACGTTTCGCCGCCTCCGCTGAGGCCGAACAGGATCGCCTTGTTGTTATTGCGATCGATGTTCAGTGCGGGGAAGTTCCGCGTCTCGTCGACCAGGCCGAAGGACGCGGTCACCGGGCCAACGGGCGTGGATGCCAAGATGCCGGTGTGATTGATGGGTTGCAGGAAGTTGTAGACGTTGCCGCGCGTGATGTTCCAGTTGCCGTTGGCCTGCGCGACTTCGGCGCCGATCAACGTTGCGAACTTACCGGCCGAGATCGTCACGCCCTCGCCGATCGGCGCGAGGTACGTCACGTAGCCCTGATAGAGGTCGAAGTCGTTACCGGCGTTCCCATCGACGTTGTCGCCCGAGAGGATCGACGCGGTCTTGCCGTACGCGAAGTCGGCCTTGAACCCTGCGCGCTGGTCTTCCGACGCATCCCGCGAGAGCGTCAGCCACAGCTGATCCAGCGAGAAGCTGTTGCTGTCGGGGTGGAGCAGATCGACCGGCGCGTTGGAGCCGCCGAGCGAGTCCCCGTCGGGGTCGTTGAAGTTGTAGAAGTACGAAGCTGCCACGAAGCCACTCACGTTGATCGTGTCGAAGAACGACGGCGGCTCCGCAGCGACGTCGGGAGTCGCGCTGGCTGCGGGCGCGACCGCCTTCGCCTCCGCGAGCTCCGCGCCCTGCGCGGCGAGCTTCTGCTCGAGCTGTTCGATGCGGGCCTGCATGGCGGCGAAACGTGCATCGACGTCCGCCCCCTCTGCGCTGGCTCCGAAGGCGTAGACGAGCACCGTGAATACCGAGAAGACGAGACGAGACATTGGGGAGAGACCTCCGTGGAAAGTGAGTTCCGCGGGGCCTAGAGCAAGGCGCGTGCCGCGACGCAGATGCGCTGGCCTCGGCGCATACAAGCTCGCTCAAGACTTATTGGGCATAAATCGGCCCAATCGCGCTGCTCACAGGCTGTGCGGGCGCTGCCTGCTCAGCGTGCGCGAGCGTCCAGCCACGCGTAGGTGCGCGGGCAAAGCACGCCAGCGCGCGGGCGCGCCTCGTCCAGCAGAGCGAAATCCGCGGCGGTGTCGACGTCGAAGCCGGGCGCGAGCAGTTCGCTCGTGAGCCCGAGCGAGCGCGCCGCGGCGCGCGTGTCTTCGAGCACCGTGCTCGTACTCATGGCATGCGAGAAGAGGCCCGGCACGAAACGGCGCAGTGCGACGAGGTTGTAGCCGCCATCGCGATCGGGCGAGAGCACGAGATCGCTGCGCGTCAGCGCCGCGAGGGCGGCCGCGAGCACGTCCGCGCCGAGGGCGGGGCTGTCGCTGCCGCGCAGCAGCAGGCGCTCGGCGCCGCGCTCGAACTCGCTCGCCGCCGCGTGCTCCATGCGCGCGGCGAGCTCCGCGCCTGCTTGCGCAACGACGCGCCAGACCGGCGCGCGAGCAGCGAATTGCGCGAGCGCGTCGGGCGGATGCGCGGCGAGCACGAGCTCGAGCCCGAGCGGCGGCGCATGCTGCGCCATCGCTTCGAGCACGTCGTCGAGCATCGCGGCGTAGAGTTCCGCCGCCTGCTCAGGTGTTAGGGGCGGACTGAGACGCGTCTTCACCGCACCGGGCGCGGGCCATTTTGCGAAGACGACGAGTGCACTCCTCACGCCGAGAATGGCAGCGCGACGACCTCGGCCTCCGCCTCGCCCGCGCGCAGCGGCGTACCGGGCTCGGCGAGCGCGGCCTGCACGAAGCCGAGGCCGATCGTGCCGTAGCGAGGCGATAGCACGGCGCTCGTCACGCCGCCGACTTCGCCGCGCTCGCTCGTGAGCGCGCAGCGCGGAGCCGGCAGCGCGGCGCCAGCGAAACGCAGCCCGACCAGCAAATGAGAATGTCGGCCGCGGCTGCGCATGCGCGCCACGACCTCCTGGCCGGTATAACAACCCTTGTCGACTGCCACCGCGATGCCGTCGAGCCGGGCCTCGGCGGGCAGCACGCTCTCGTCGAGCTCCTTGCCCAGCCACGGTGTACCCGCCTCGACGCGGCGCAGCTCGAACGCGTCGGCGCCTTGCGACTGCGCGCCCGCAGCCACGAGCGCCGCGACCACTGCGGCTTCATCCGCGCGCGGCACGAACAGCTGCAGCGCCTCGGCGTGCGTGAAGCCGTAACGCGCCACCTCCGCCGCCGCGCCCGCAGCTTGCACACTCATCACGCCGTGCGCCTGCGCCGGCATTCCGCCGCCGAGCGCGGTGAACAGGGCGTGGGCACCGTCGCCTTCGAGCGCGAGCCGCGCCCAACTCTCGCTGATGTCGACGAGCGTCACGTCGTCCGCGATCACGAACTTCTCGAGGCGCGCGATCACGCTGGCAATCGCACTCGTTTCGGTTTCGAGCCATAGCTCCGCGCCGCGGTTCAGCACGTACAGCTCACTCACGATGCGACCCTGCGGCGTGAGCAGCAGCCCGTGCGCACCGTCGCCGGGCGCGAGCTTCTTCACGTTGCAGCTGAGCATGCCATCGAGCCAACGCTGACGATCGTCGCCGCCGACGGCGATCACGCCACGCGAAGCAAGCGCGTACAGGCTCACCGTCAAGCGGGCGCGCCGACTTCGACGCGCACGCATTGCGCGGTCGCGCCGCCCGCGCTGGCCGGCAGCGGCGCGGGGCCGTGCAAGCGCGCTGCATGCTCGGCTTGCTGCTTGCTCCATTCTTCGAAACGCTCACGCGCGGTGTCGACGTCGCGCTCGTTGTCGATGTCGATCCCGCAGCCGCCCACCTCGGTGACGATCAGCTGGAAGCGCGTGTCGAGCAGCTGCGAGCAGGCGCGGTCGATGCGCGCAAACGAGACGAAGCGGCGCAGCGCATCGGCGAAGCCGCGCAGCCGCGCGCGATCGGCGACGCCCGCGACGTGCATCACGGCATAATAAAGGACCAGGCGCATGCCACCGCCCTTGTAAGTGAGGATCCGCCACGCGAGTGCGAGAGCGTGGAAGAGCTCCTTTTGGTAGCGGTGCTCGTACATGTCTTCGATGTACCAGCGGTGCCCCATGCGCGCGGGGCGCACGAGGTGCAGGTTGCTCTGGCGCACGCGGCCGTCGGCCACGTTGAAGTACGCCATCTCGATTCCTGGCTTACCGTGGCCGGGGTAGAAGGGCACCAGCGACTCCTCGGTCACCAGCCCGAGGCCATAATCACAGCCGGTCGCGAGCGAGCGCTGGATGAAGGCCGAAATCTCTTGCGGCGCAGCGAACGGCAGATCCGCGGAGAGGTAGAGCACGCGCTGATCGAGCTCGTCGCCCACCGGGTCGCGGCCCTCGGGCGGCGCGCCCGGGAGCAGGCGACGAAACGTCTGCCACGCGTTCTCGTAGAGCGAGCCGAACTGCGGCACGACGTAGACGGGCTTCGCGAGCCCGGCTCGCAGCTCGGCGTCCTCGCGCAGCGTGCGCTCGAGCCGATCCGCGTTGCCGACTACCCAGATCTCGGAGATCTCCGGCACCCGCATCAGCACGCCGACCGTGCGCGCGACGAGCGAGCGCCCGGCGACGTCGAGGTAGACCTTCGCGTCGCCATACACCGCGCGCGACGCCTTGCCATCGCCCGCGGTGACGATTGCCGGAATGCTCTCCACGCGCCTAGTTCCCTCCGTCCTCGAAGCGCCGCTCTGCAGATCCGCGAGGTTGGGCCACGAATGAAGGAAGTTAGGCGCGGGACGATCTGGCCGAAAGCGCCGTTCAGGGCGCCGTGATGTGCGTGACGATCGCCCCCAGCCCCCTCGCCTCGGCGATCACGACGTCGCCTTCGCGCAGGAAGACGCCGTCCTCGCGCAGCTCCTTGACCCAGCGTCGCTTCACGAAGGTCTGCACATCTTCATCGAGGAACGCGAGGCTCGCGGCCCACCACGCTGCGTTCGCGGCGATGAAGGCGGTGCCCGGAGTGCGGTAGGCGACGCCACCGGGAGTGCCCGTGAGAATTCCCATGCCGCGCGGGACGCCGTTCGGCGCGAGGGCGAGCGCGCGGCCCTCGTGGTTGAAACGCGGCCGCGCGCCGAGCGCCAGAGAGCGGCGCACGAGCTCGTCGACTCCCCAGATCATTTCGGCGCCGCGTGCGCGTTGGCGCTCGCCGCCGTTTACGTGGAGGCGAATCTCGCAGGCGCGCAGGAAGGCGCGCCAGTCGTGCGGAACGACCAGGAAGGGCCCAGTGGGCAGAAAGCCGGGCTTGCCCTTTGCGTTCGCGAAGCCGCCGCCGACACTCGATTCCGAGAGATCCGCCTCGAGGGTGAGCTGGGCGCGATCGGTGAAGTCGTTGATCAAGAAGACGCCCGCCCGCGCGGCGCTCAGGTCGGCCGAGCTCACGAGCTCGCGGTCGAAGACGACCGCGAGCTCGACTTCGTAGTCGAGTAGCCAGGCCGGCTGGGCGGCGAGGGGCGAGTGCCACGGCGTCGGCAGCGCGATCTTTGGAAACAGGAACGGCGCCGAGACGTCCACCTCTGCGCCGTGCTCTGCGTAGTTCGCGCCGCCCGCGATGTGCTGTCCGCCCTCGAGCACGGGCAGCAGCTCCGTCATCGCGAGCTGAGTGCGCGGGCCGTCGCGCAGCAGTGCCGCGAGCTCCGCTTCGCTGCGCGCCGCGAGGGCAGCGAACGCGTCGCCGCTGCCGAGCGCAACCGCCGAGACGTCGCCTTCGCCCGCTGCGACGACGAGGAACGCTTCGCGCACACCGCCGCGCTGCGCGAACGCGATCGTGTGTGCTTCCTCCGCGGGCGCGAGTTCGGGCGCCGCCGCGTGGGCGGCGAGCGCAAGAGTCATCAGGGCGAGCAGAGCAGCGCGCAGCATGCCTGCATTCTCCGCTGCGCTGATCCAAGATGCGAGCCGCATTTGGAGGACTCATGCCGTTGCCTTTCGCTGCCGCTTGATGCGCGCGCTCGATGCCTTCGCGTTCTCGAGCGCGCTCGTCGCGTGCGCTGCGGCCGCGCTCGCTGCGGCGGCCTCACGCGCGCTCGGCTTCGCGCTCGAGCCGGCGGTGCTCACGCTCGCGTTCTGCGGCACGGGGGTCGTCTACTGCGTCGACCGCGTGCACGACCTCGCGCGCGACGCACGCACCTCGCCGCTGCGCAGCGCGTTTGTCGCGCAGCACCGCAGCGCGCTGTTCGCCGCGACGGCGCTGTGCGCGTGCGGTTCCCTCGTCGCCGCAATACTTGCGGGCGGGCGCGTGGCGGCGGTCGCGGGCGCCGTCGCCGCGTTCGGCTTCGCGCACCGGCGCCTGAAACGCGTCGCCTTCGCGAAGCCGGTCTACCTGACGGGCTCGTGGACGGCGGTGGGCGTCGGGCTGCCCGTGGCGGCGGCGAGCGCGAATGCGCCGCTCGATCTCACGCGCGTCGCGTTCAGCGTCGCGATCGTGAGCGCGACCGTGCAAGCCAACGTAATCCTCTCGAACCTGCGCGACAGCGAGGGCATCGCGGGCCGCCTCGGCGCCCGCCGCGCGCGCGTGCTGGCCGCGCTGTTCTGCGCCGCCGCGCTCGCGCTCGCGCTGCTCGGCCCGAGCAATCTGCGCGCGCTGGCGGCGCTGCCGCTCGCGATGGCGAGCGCGACGGCAGCGTTCCGACCAGGCGAGCGCTACGGAGCGATCGTCGTGGATGGCGCGCTGCTCGCGGGCGCGCTCGGGGCGCTGTTCATCGGCTAGGAATTGGTGGAGCCGAGCGGGATCGAACCGCCAACCTCCGCGTTGCGAACGCGGCGCTCTCCCAGTTGAGCTACGGCCCCGGAAGGCGCGACACGGTAAGGCTCGCCCCCAGTGGCCGCAACGCCGTTTCACTTGCAAAACCCCGCTCGCGGAGTGCAGGATGCCCGTGTGAAGCTCGACATCCGCCGCATCCTCGTACCGATCGACTTCTCGGCCCACGCCGAGCCCGTCATCAAGTGGGCAATCCACCTGGCGGAGGAGCACAGCAGCACGCTCGTGCTGCTCCACGCCTATCACCTGCCGGTCGAGTTCCAGCAGCTCGAGGGCGCCTACCTGCCGCAAGAGTTCTGGGCCTCGGTGAAGGCGGAGGCCGAGCAGAACCTCGAAACGTTCGCGGCGCGGGTGCGGGAGGCGAAGATCCCCGTCGAGGTGCTGGCGCGCGAGGGCTACCCGGCCACGGTGATCGAGGACGAGGCCGCCGCGCAGAAGGCCGACATGATCGTGATCGGAACGCGCGGCCGCTCGGGGCTGAAGCACCTGCTGCTCGGCTCGATCGCGGAGCGTGTGGTGCAGAAGGCGCCGTGCCCCGTACTCACGGTGCGCCTGCCGGAGCGAGCGAGCTAACAAGCTCACGTGTCACCGGAACTCTTGCCCTGGCTCGCGCTCTGCGTGTTCGTGGTGGCGCTGCTCTACTCGTCGGTTGGACACGCGGGCGCCTCGGGTTACCTCGCGGTGATGTCGCTGTTCGGGGTCGCGCCCGAGCTGATGAAGCCGACGGCGCTCGCGCTGAACATCTTGGTGGCGGCGATCGGCAGCGCGCAGTTCGCTCGCGCAGGCCACTTCCGCTGGAGCCTGTTCTGGCCGTTCGCAGTGCTCGCCGTGCCGCTGGCCTTCGCGGGCGGCGCCCTCGCCCTGCCGCCGAGCGCGTTTCGCTTGCTCGTCGGCGCGGTGCTCGTGTTTTCCGCGCTGCGCTTCGTGCTCGATCCACGCGATCCTGCCGAGACGCGCCCGCCTGCACTCCCGGTCGCGATCGGCTCCGGCGGCGCCCTCGGCCTGCTCGCCGGGCTCACCGGCACCGGCGGCGGCATCTTCCTCACACCGTTGTTGTTATTGATGCGCTGGGCGAACGCGAAGCACGCCGCGGCGATCAGCGTGCTCTTCATCCTCGCGAACTCGAGCGCGGGCCTGCTCGGCAACCTCTCGCGCGGCGGAGATTTCCCGAAACCCGCGCTCGCGCTGCTCGGCGCCGTGGCGCTCGGCGGAACGGTGGGCTCGTACTTCGGGAGCCAGCGCTTGCCGGTGCCGGCGATCAAGCGGCTGCTCGCGCTGGTGCTGCTCACTGCCGGCGCGAAGCTCGTGTGGGACGCGGTCGCTTAGCTGCGAGCGGCACGCAATTCTCAATCCGCGCTGCGCTTGCCCAGCACTCCGCCCGGATGTCGCGCGTGATACTCGGCGCGGGTGAAGCCCCGGGCGTGCTCGAGCGCCGCGCTGAGCGATGCTACGACGAGCAGCTCGGCGGCAACGCTGGCGCGCGGCGCGAGGCCGAGCCCGCCGCCTTCCTGCGTGACGCTGGCGTCGAGCACGACGGCCGCCAGCTGCGCGAGCGACGAGCGCAGAGCGCCGGTGATCACGAGCAGCTGCGCGCCGAGCGCCTTCACGGCACCGGCGGCGGCGATCAGCTCGGCCGTCTCGCCGCTGTTGCTGATCGCGATCACGACGTCGCCGCGCACGATCTGGCCGGCGCTGCCGTGCACCGTCTCGGTCGCGCTCAGAAACGACGCCGGTGTGCCGACCGACGCGAGCAGCGCGGCGCCATAGCGCGCGACGTGCTCGGGCTTCCCGACGCCGGTGACGTGCACGCGTCCGCCTTCGGCGCGCGCCGTATCAATTAGGGCGACGGCCCGGTCGAAGGCGCTCGCATCGATGCGCTTGCGCAGCTCGCCGAGCTCCGCGAGTGCGACGTCGAACGCGACGAGCGCCTCGTGCGCAGGCTGCGCTTCCGGCACTGCGACGAGGCCGCGCGTCACCCAGCTCGGGAGGGCGGCGCCGTCGTAGCGCGAGAGCACGGCGTCGCGAGCGGCGCGCGCGTCATCGGGGAACGCACCGAGCTTCTCGACGCACGCCGCGCCGCAGGCGTTGCCGAGCCGCGCGATGTCTTCCCAGCCGAGGCCCGCGGCGAGGCCGACCAGTACGCCGCCGAGGAACGCGTCGCCGGCGCCGGTGGTATCGACCACTCGCGCCACCGCGTAGGCCGGGACGCGCAGCGCCTGCTGGGCAGTGACGACCGCGCAGCCGGCGGCACCGTCCGTAACGACCACTGCGTCGTTCCCGTAGCGCTCGCGAAGCTTCTTGGCGCTCGCAAGTCCGTCCCCGTTCGCCGTGAGCACGAGCTCCCGCGCCGCAGCTCCCGAAGGCTTCAGGATCCGCGCACGCCGCAGCAGCTGATCGAGCTCGGCCTGCGTACCCAAGACGGGCACTGCGTCCGAGGGCGGAACGTCGAGGTCGACCAGCGTGGGAACGCCCGCGATCTCCGCGAGCCGTAACACCTCGATTGCCGCCGCGAGCGGCAGCTGCGAGACCTCGGTGGTGACGCGCAGCGCACTCTGAATCGTGCGCTCGTGGTGCCGGCGCACGTGGCCATAGCTCGTCTCGCTGGTCGCACCCGGCGCAATGTAGATCGCGCGGCCGCCGGCGTCGTCCACGTAGATGTCGGCGAACGAGCTCGCCGAGCCGTCCAGCACGATGTCCTTCGCGATGCCGAAGCGGTCCATCGCGTCGCGCAAGAAGCGACCGTTCGCATCGTCGGCCTGCTTGCCGAAGATGCCGACGGGAAGCCCCAACACCGCGGCCCAGCCGAGGTGGTTCAGCACGACGCCGCCGACGCGCAGCTCGCCAGTTCGCCCGTCCGCGCCCGCGCGTAGGATTCCCTTTTGGTCGATGCCGAGGATGCGCGGCACGCGGTGCAAGCGGTCCGCGACCATGCTGCCGATGCCGACGGTGCGGCGCTGCGGGAGCTCTGCGCTCACGGCGTCACCCCGCTCATGGCGTCACCCAGGTCGGCTCGAGCAGCTCGCGCGAAAGTGCGCGCACGTGCTCGAATGCCGCGTCGAACTGCGCGGCCTCCGCGGCGCCGAGCGCGGGGGTGCCGGGTGCGACCGCATCGCTCGCAATCACTCCCTGCAACAGCAGCGCTCGCTTCAGGCACGCGATCGTGCGGCTCGCGCCGCCCGCCTTCGTGGCGACCCGAAATGCCGAGAGCACGCGCTCCACCGCGTCGATCCGCTCCGCGTCGCCGGCGCGGCATACCTGCCATGCGCGCGCCCACTCGCGCGGCATCGCGTTTGCCGGCCCGGAGACGACGCCGCTCGGCAGCTCGCCGGCGAGCCAGTAGCGCTGCCAGTAATCCGTCAGGCGGCCAATCATTCCAGTGCGCGGGCGGAACAGCTCGAAGATCAGCATCGCGTCGCCGACGTAGATCCCGAACTCGCCGCGGTCGCGAAAGTTCCGCGCGGCCTGCGTGTAATTGCCGAGCACTTTCTTGGGCGCGCTCACCTTGATGCCGCGCACGAAGTCGAGGCGCGAGAGCGCCTTCACGTGGCGCGTGCGGATGTGCGTGCGGTGGGGGTCCGTCGCGATCGCCGCGTTGTCGTACAGGTAGACGGGCACGCGCCGCGCGGAGGCATCGAGCAGATCGCCGATGTCGCGAGCGACGAAGCGCACCGCGTCGTCGACGTCGCGCACCGCGAGCGGCGCGAGCACGAGTGCATCCGCGCCCGCGGCGATCGCCGCGATCGCGTTCGCGAGCGTCTCGCCGCGGGTCGGCGCCGTAATGCCTGCCCAGCACTCGACGCGATCCGCCTCCGCCAGCGCCGCATTCGCCTTCTTCACCTCTTCCGCGCAAACCTGCACGACGCGCCGCGAGAGCTCCGCCGGTACGCGATCCCATTCGCCGGTCGTGCCCGCAGCGAACACGATGTCCGCGCCCCAGCCGTCCTGCACGACGTGCCGCACGAGCGAGCGCTGATCGTCTTCGAGCAGCTCGCCGCGCGCGTCGAGCGCGGTGACGATGGGCACCGAGAGCCCGTGGCGAGGACGCGTCTGCTCGACGGAACGCATGGGCGGACGCTAGCTGCCGCTCAGCCACGCGTCCGAGAACGCGTCCGCTGCCGGCGTCGCCGGTGCTGCACCCGTCAGTTCGAGCATGAAGGTGAGCGCGGGCGTCTCGATCTCGATCGTGCCAGGCAGCACGGCGCCGCCGCGAGACGTGAAGGCGAGGAAGCGCACCTTGGTTCCGTCCACGAGATCGACGCGCACGACCTGATAAGTGTCCTTGTCGATCCAGACGGAGGCCCCGCCGAAGGCTCCACCGATTGCGTAACAATCGCGCGCTCCGTCGTAGGCGAGCGCGATCGCGCCGGGCGCGGCGCCGAGCTCGCCGGCACGCGCGAGCAGCTCGCCGCCCGTGGCGGCTTGCAGCAGCCAGAGCGGCGGCGCGAGCGGGTGCGGATGCTCGAGCGGTTCGCCATCGCGAGACGCCGCGAGCCCGCTCGGACGGCGCAGCTGGCGCTCGACGAAGCCTTCTGTGTGGCGCAGCTCGAGGCGCGCGGCGCCGGCGGGGTCGACGAGCAGCTCGCCGCTCGCAATCGGCGCGGAGTCGACGCTGGTGCGCACGGCGACCGAGAAGCTGAACGGCTTGTTACGGCCCTGCGCGCGGCTGGCATCGGCAGCGGCGCGCGCCACGCTCTCGACCTCGGGAATGCGCGCGAACGCTGCGCTCGCCGCGGCGACCAGCGCCAGCACGACGAGCCCGGCGCGGGCGCCGCGCGTCACTTGGCTCCGGCCAGCGCGCTGCGGCCGGCGAAGCGCGCACGCGCACCGAGCTCCGCCTCGATGCGCAGCAGTCGGTTGTACTTCGCAGTGCGGTCCGTGCGGCTGAGCGAGCCCGTCTTGATTTGGCCGACGCCGGTCGCGACCGCGAGGTCGGCGATGGTCGTGTCTTCGGTCTCGCCCGATCGATGCGACATCACCGCGCCGAAGCCCGCGCGCTTCGCGATCGCGATCGCTTCGAGCGTCTCGGAGAGCGTGCCGATCTGGTTCACCTTGATCAGGATCGCGTTCGCGGCGCGCTTCGCGATGCCTTCGCGCAGGATCGCCGGGTTCGTGACGAACAGGTCGTCGCCCACCAGCTGCAGCTTCGCGCCGAGGCGCCGTGTGAGCCGCACCCAGCCATCCCAGTCTTGCTCGGCGAGGCCATCCTCGATCGAGAGGATCGGGTAGCGCGCGGCCCACTCAGCCCAGAACGCGATCATCTCGTCGCTCGTCTTCTTGGTGTTCTCGCCGGCGAGGTCGTAGATGCCGTTCTCGTACAGCTCGCTCATGGCCGGATCGAGTGCGATCGCGACTTGCTCGCCCGGGCGATAGCCAGCCTTCTCGATCGCGGTCATCACGAGCTCGATCGCCTCGCGGTTGCTCTTCAGATCGGGCGCGTAGCCACCTTCGTCACCGACCGCGGTCGAGTAGCCCTTGTCGTGCAGAATCTTGCCCAGGGTGTGGAAGATCTCTGCGCCCCAGCGCAGCGCCTCGCGGAAGCTCGGCGCGCCGACCGGGAAGAGCATGAACTCTTGGAGGTCGACGTTGTTGTCGGCGTGAGCGCCGCCGTTCACCACGTTCATCATCGGTGCGGGCAACAGGTTCGCCTTCGCGCCGCCCAGCCAGCGGTAGAGCGGTGCGCCTGCGGCGGCGGCGGCGGCGTGCGCCGCGGCGAGCGAGACGCCGAGCGTCGCGTTCGCGCCTAGCCGCGACTTCGCGTCCGTGCCGTCGAGGGCGCAGAGCGCAGCGTCGAGCGCGCGCTGCTCGGAGAGCCCGCCGAGGGCGGCGCCGCGCAGCTTGCGCGCGATCTCGCCGTTTACGTTCGCGACGGCGCGAAGCACGCCCTTCCCGAGGTAGCGGGCCGGATCCTTGTCGCGCAGCTCGAGCGCCTCGCGCGTGCCAGTCGAGGCGCCCGACGGAACCGCGGCGCGGCCTACCTGGCCCCCCGACGTCGTGACCTCGACCGAGAGCGTCGGGTTGCCGCGCGAATCGAGGATCTCGAACGCTGCGATCTTCACGATCGCGAGCGGAGCGCGCGCGCTGCGCTTCGCGGGTGCGGCCTTCCTCGCCGCGGGCTTCCGCTTCGGGGCTGCCTGCTGCGCCCGCTTCCTCGCTGCCTGCTTGCTCGCCGCCATCGCTCGCCCCCCCGGAAAACGGCGCGCAGGCTAACCCGCGCGGCGCGGCACCACTACCGGACCCTCGCTCGTTTCCACGAGCAGCGCATCGACTCCGAAGACCTCGCGCATGAGATCGGCGTGCAGCACCTCACGCGCTGCGCCGCAGGCGACGATGCGTCCGCCCGCGAGCAGTGCGATGCGGTCGGCGACGCGCGCTGCGCCCGCCAGGTCGTGCGACACGAGCAACACCGCCTTGCCCTCGTGCGCGAGTGCGCGCAGCAGCTCCTCGAGCGCGAGGCGATGGGCCAGGTCGAGGTGCGCGACGGGCTCGTCGAGCAAGAGGATGCGCGGCGTCTGCGCAAGCGCCCGCGCGATCATCGCGAGCTGCCGCTCTCCGCCGGACAGCTCCAGAATGCTGCGCTGCGCGAGCGCACCGATGCCGAGCCGCTCCATGCACGCGCCCGCGATGCGCCGATCTTCGCGGGACTCGAAGCCAAACCCGCGGAGGTGCGGCGCGCGCCCGAGCAGCACGATCTCCTCCACCGTGAACGGAAACGGCACGCTCGAGTCCTGCGCGACCAGCGCGAGCGAGCGCGCGACCTCGCGGCGTGCGTGTGCAGCGAGCGGGCGACCTTCGAGCAGCACCTGCCCGACATCGGGCGCGAGCAGGCCAGTCGCGATGCGCAGCAGCGTCGTCTTGCCTGCGCCGTTGCGGCCGGCGAGCACGAGCACCTCGCCGAATGCCAGCGAGAGGCTCGCCCCGGTCAGCACTACGCGGCCGGCGGGCGCGATGCGCACGTCGTCGAGCGCGAGAGCCTGCGGCTGCGCGTTCATCGCAGTGCCCAGTCGCGTCGCCGTAACAACACGAGAAACAACGGCCCACCGACCAGCGCGGTGATCGCGCCCACCGGGAGCTCGGGGCCGCCGAGCGCCGTTCGCGCGAGCGCGTCGCACAGCACGAGGAAGCACGCGCCGCCGAGCGCGGAGGCCGGCAATAACAGGCGGTGGTCCGCGCCGATCAGCAGCCGCAGCGCGTGCGGGACGATCAGCCCGACGAAGCCCACGAGCCCGGCGACTGCGACCGCGGCACCCACGAGCAGCGACGTCGTGAGCAGCAATGCCAGCTTCACGCGCGCGGGCTCGAAGCCGAGCAACGCCGCCGAATCGTCACCGAGTGCAAGCGCGTTGAGTGCGCGCGCGAGCGGCAAGAGGCCGGCGAGGCCGAGCGCGAGGAACGCGCCGACCCAGCCGGCGAGCGCGGGCCTTGCGTCGGAGAGGTTGCCGATCAAGTACAGGAAGATGCGGCTGCCCTCGGCGAGGCCCGCGAGCGACGCGAGAAACACGATCAACGCCGAGGCCAGCGCGTTGAAGACGACGCCGATCAATAACAAGCGCGTCGCGTCGAGGCGCCCGCGCGGGCCCGCGGCCGCGAGCAGCAGCAGCACTGCGACGATCGCGCCGACGAACGCGGCGGGCGGCGCGGCGCTCGCACCGAGCCCGACGCTCGCACCGAGCGCGATCACGAATATTGCGCCGAGCGCAGCCCCGCCGGAGACGCCGAGAATGAACGGATCCGCGAGTGGGTTGCGCAGCAGCGCCTGGAACGCGGCGCCCGCGGTCGCGAGCGATGCGCCGACTCCCGCCGCGAGCAGGACGCGCGGCAGCCGCACGCGCAGCACGATGTCGCGCACGACCGGTTCTGCGCCGCCCACGAGCGCATCCCAGACATCGGCGAGCGCAAGGCCCGCGGGCCCGACGGCGACGCCGAGCGCGAGCGCAGCGATGAGCGCGAGGGCGAGCGTCGCCAGCACGCGCACGAGGCGCCCGGCTGTTAGGGACGCGCTCATTGCGGGCCGCGCTCCGGAGCCGGCTCGCCGCGCACCGCGGCTTCGAGCAGTGTGAGCGCGCGATCGAGCATTGGCCCGGGCAGTGTGACCGCGCCCGCCGGCAGCGAGACGATGCGCGCGCGCAGCGAGGGCCAGCGCGCCCAGAATTCCGGAGCGGGCTCCGGCTCGTCGGTCGAATCGATGATCAGGTCCGGCCGCGCCGCAAGCAGCCATTCGCGGGAGGCACGCGGCCAGGCCCCGGCGAGGCCCGCAGCCAGGTTCTCTGCGCCCGCGGCGCGCAGCATGTCGTCGACGAAGGTGCCTCGGCCCGCGACGAACAGCGGATCGCGCTGGAGCACGAGCAGCGTGCGTACGCGTTCACGGCCCGCGCTTGCAGCTTCTGCTCGCGCGCGTGCTGCGCGGAGTGAGGCGACGCGCGCCTCGGCTTCGCGCTCACGCCCGAGCCGCACACCGACGGCTGCGAGCGTCCCGAGCACCTCGTCGTAGCTGACCGGGTTCGCGACGAAGCGCGGGATGCCGAGCGCAGCGAGCTGGTCCTGAAAGCCGCGCTGCTCGGCGCTCGGCACGAGCATCACGAGATCGGGCCGCAGTGCGATGACCGCCTCGAGGCTCGGGTCATACAGCCCGCCGACGCGCGGCAGCCCAGCCGTCGAAGGCTCCTGGCGCGCCGAGAAATCATCGATGCCGACGAGCTGCTCCCGCGCGCCGAGCGCAAGTGCCATCGCCGTCAACGACGGATTGAGCGAGACGACGCGGCGCGGCGCTTCACCCGCGCTCGCGAGAGCAGCGAGCGCGAGCACGAGAAGAAAGGCGACGCAGCGACGCACGGCGCGGCGGGATAGCTCCCGCACGCTGGCGTCGCTACGCCGCCTTCGGCTCGAGCGCCGCGGCATCGGGGCGCCGCAGCGCTCGAGCCTTGCTCGCTACTGCGGGCGCAGCGTCGTCTCGCCTTGCAGCGCGACGTACGGGCGCAGCTTCGCGAGGCTCTGCTCGCCGATGCCCTTGATCGCGAGCAGATCCTCGACGCGCTTGAAGCCCCCTTGCTTCTCACGCGCAGCCACGATCTCGCGCGCTCGCGAATCGCCGATGCCCGGCAGCAACGTGAGCTGCTCGGCCGTCGCCGTGTTGACGTTCACGACGCCCGAGAGCTTCTCGGCGGCGAACGTCGGCGCCGAGGCGGCGGCGAGCGCGAGGCCGAGTGCGAGGGCTGAGAGAAGGGCGCGCATGCGCCCGCGTGCTGAGTTCCGATTCATGTTGAGAGTTCCGCGGGACCGCGGGGGGAGATCTTGCCGGCTTCGCTGGCTCGCGCGTGCGGAAGCCGGGTCAGGTTTCTCGGCCGACGGCGTAGTCCGCCGCAGCGAGCAGAGCACTCCGGCTCGGCCCGTCGGGGAACGGCGCGATCGCTTCGGCAGCGCGCGCGACGTGCTCCCGCGCACGGCGATTCGTGTCGGGGATGCCGTGATGGCGGTCGACGAGCTCGATCACGGGCGCGAGCTCGCGGGCGTCGAGCACTTGGTCGACGGCAACGATGCCCTCGGCCTGCAGCTCGGCAGACCGCTGCGCGGCGGTCTTCAAGATGGAGGCGATCGCGTCGCGCTCGGCCGCGGACGCTCGCTTGAGCGTGAGCAGGAGCGGCAGCGTCACCTTGCCTTCGCGCACGTCCGTGTACGGGCTCTTGCCGAGCTCGGCTTCGGTCGCGGAGTAATCGAGCGCGTCGTCGCGCAGCTGGAAGGCGAGGCCGAACTCGCGGCCGTACTGCGCAAGCCGGCGCCGCTCGGCGCGCGTCACGCCCGCGAGAATCGCGCCGGCCTCGGCGGCGGCCGCGATCAGCGATGCGCTCTTGCGATCGATCACCGTGTAGTAGTGCGCCTCCGTCACCTCGGGATCGAAGCTGCGCTCGAGCTGAATCAACTCGCCTTCCGACATGCGGCGGATCGTGTCGGAGAAGATCGAGAGAATGTCCAGGTTGCCGTCCTCGACGATCATCGAGGACGCGCGCGCGTAGAAATAATCGCCGACCAGCACCGCGCGCCGGTTGCCCCAGATCGTGCGCGCGGCCTCTTTGCCACGGCGCAGCGTCGCGAGATCGACGACGTCGTCGTGCAACAGCGTCGCGGTGTGGAGCAGCTCGATCGCGGCCGCGATCTGCACGCGGCGCGGGCCGTCGTAGCCGCACAGCTCGGCAAGAGCCCGTACACGGACGTGCGCGAAGGCAAGGTGACGCTGCCGCTCCTGCTCACGCTCAAGCGAGCGTCCGCGGCCGAGCGC
>JANNKN010000707.1:0-2562 GCA_031396315.1 Deltaproteobacteria bacterium | reverse complement strand
CCGCGCGTGCGCTGGTGGAAGACGGCCGCCGAAACGTCTGGGACCGAAATGGACGACACGGCGGTGGGCTCCGGGGTGAATCTGTCGTCTCGTACCCCGCGCAGCCGTCACGGGGATGCGTGCGCGGCGCTCGATCGCGGCGACTGCCGGCATCAGATTCGCGTGAGCGACGCGCTCCTGGACAAGCCTCGCACGACGAACGGCCGGGCGGTGTGTCCATGAGAAAGATCTCGACCCGCGACTGGTTCCTGATGGCGACGCTCACGTGGGCGCTCGGCAGCACCGGAACCTGTGGCCCGGCCGCCGCGCCCGCTCCGCCGCCCGCTGCGCCCGCGATGGCCCTGCTGGATCCGGAGATCTCCGTCGGCGCGGAAGGCCCCGACGTGACCGTCGGCTATCGCGGCTCGGCGCTTCTGCTCAAGGCCGTGCTGACACACCCGGACTATCCGGCGCCAGCCGCCGCAGCCGCTCCGATTCCACTAGCTCATACGACGGATTGGTCTCGCCTCGTTCGCTTCGAGGTCTCCGCGCCTGACGGAACTCTGCTCTCGTGGCCGATCGTCGTCGTGCCCGCCCGCGTTGCAAGCGTCACGCTCGATGATCGGTGGACTGCGCAGCTCGCAGGAGCGATCGCTCCAGCGGACAGCGCGCTGCTTCCGACCGGCAACTACCGCGCGCGGGCCGTGCTCGATGCGAGCGCGGTCACGACACCCGGCGCTTATCAGGGAATCGTGCGCAGCGCCTGGCGGCGCTTCGAGGTGCGGGCAGCCGTCACACAGCCGACGCCTGCGCAGGACGAGGCGCTCGCAGTCTTCGACGCGCGCTACGCACTCCTGACCGGAGACACCACCACGGCGCGCGCAGCTCTCCAAGCGCTGCTCAATCGCCAACCCGACAGCATCGCGGCGCTCACGCTGCTCTCCGATCTCGACTACGCGGAGGGCGCGCTCGACCAAGCGACGCTTCGAATCGAAGAGGCGATCGTGGCGTGGAATGCGCTGCCGGACCCGAACTTCAACCCTGCGCTCTCCGAGCCGCCAACGCAGCTGCTGCGCCGTCAGCACAAGATCCTGAACACGCGCCTGCGCCTCGCGGGTAGTGGTGCACGGCCCAGCATCTCCGCGCGAATCGTTGCCAAAGTGCCAAGCCCGCAGCCCGACACGCTAGAGCTCGACGTCACGTTCACCAATAACGGCACGGCGACGGCTCTCGACGCGCGTGTGGATGCGATCAAGGGCCGCGCGCTGCAAGGTACCGGTACTGTGTCGCTGGACAGCACGCTCGGCCCCGCGCTCCCGATCGAACTCGGCGCACTCGCACCGGGCGCTTCCACGACGGTGCGGCTCAACGTTCGCGTCGATCCTGGCGTGGTGCGCTTCGCGCTCACGGAGAGCGGTGCGACCGACGCCAACTTCGGCACGTTCGGATTTTCACTCACGCAAGCGACGTACAAGTGAGGCGCCCGATGACGCTCGCACGCACGCTGGCGTTCGCACTCGCGCTCTTCGCAGCGCCGGCAGCGCACGCGGTCTCCTTCACGTTCGACACGTTGCCCGCGAGCGGAGCGCTCAGTGGAGCGCCCGGCGACACGCTCGGCTTCGGCTACGCCATCGCGAACCCGAGCGCGACGGACTGGCTCGTACTCACGAGCCTCGACGCGGGCGCTTTCCTCGAGGGCACGCCCGACGCGTCACTCTTCGACTTTCCGGTGCTTGCGCCCGGCGCGTCGCTGACTGTCGCGTTCAGCGCAGGCACGAGCGGCTTGTTCGCGTTCACGTGGGATCCCGCCGCGCCGCTCGGAAGCGCGAACGCGGGGGTCTTCGTGCTCGGCGCCGAGTGGTGGAGCGGCGATCCCGGCGTGGGCGGCAGCTTCCTCGCGCTCGCGACGCCTGCGAGCGCCCCTTATCAGGTGACGGTGGTGCCCGAGCCGAGCGTCGCGTTGCTCATCGGGACGAGCTTCGCGAGCGCTGTCGCGCTTCGGCAACGTCGTTGCTCACGCAACGCTCACACGCTCGAATCGAGTCGCAAGCCACACTGACAGACCGACCGGGGCTGTGGCCCCCGAGGAGGCTGGACATGTTGGGTTTTGCGTCGGGTAACCGCGCCCTAGCTGGCTTGTGTGCGAGCGCAGCCTTCCTGGTCTCGGTCGCGGCGGCCACCGCAGCGCCGATCCTCGACCCGTTCTCCGCCACAGTGAGCGTTTCGGCGACGACGAACGGTCTGGGGGGACCGGGCGTGACGCGCAGCACCTCCGGTTCGGGACCCATCACCGACACCGCCGCAGAGATCTTTGGCACAGACACCGGAACGGGCTCGGCCACGGTAGACGCGTTCGGCTTGCATGCCGTCGCCGCGGTGAATGCGAACAACCCGAATAGCTACACGGTTTTCGCGACGGGGTCCGCGAGCTTGGTGAACCCGTTCATGATCGTGCCGCGCGCCGGGTTCTCAGCGACACACGCTCTTGTGCGCATCCCCTACTCGTTCGGCGGCAGCTTCAACTCGTTTCCGTCGCTCCAGGGTTGCCCAACTTGCTTCGGCGCCGTTCAAGCAAACCTGGGC
>JANNKN010000642.1:0-2378 GCA_031396315.1 Deltaproteobacteria bacterium | reverse complement strand
CGAGGCAGATGCGCAGCGGCCGAGCGCCGAGCCGCAGCGCTGGCCCCGCCCCTGCGCCGCCTCGAAGCCTCTTCTCCGACGCGAGCCGCGGCGCCCATGCACCTCAGTCCTCGACGACGTGCGTCTCGAACACCCGCCGATGCGCTTCCCACTGCTTCTCATCGAAGCCGCCATCGTCTCCCAAACACTTCGACGCGCACAGCGCCATGTAGAGCGCGTGATGCGTATTGTCGTGCGCGAACAAGCCCTGACGCCCGAACGAGAGCACGCGCGGGAGGGTTTCCGCCCAGGCGTCGAGCGTCGCGAAGTGGCGTTCGTAGCCGATCGGGTAGAGCGGATACGCGTGCGACAAGCGCCGCACCGCGACGCTCCGTACGTTCGCGCGCACGGGTATGCCGGAGCGCGCGAGATCCTCCGTCACGATCGCGCCTAGCTCGGCCTCGCTCATCGACCAGAGTGCGTCGTCGGTTTGGCAGGGCAGCTCCGCGCACAGCACGGTGGTGCCGCGCGGTTCGCTGAGCGCGGCATAATTTTTCGGCTCGCTGAGGCGCGTGATGCGGAGATCGGCGCCGGGGAAGTAGTGCGCGTCGTACTCGCTGAACTGGTCGGCGTCGAGCACGAGGTAGATCAACAACATCGCGCGGAAGCGCAGCGCGCGCGCCGCCCTAATCACTTCAGCCGGAGCCGCCGGCTCGCACACGCGGGCGAGCAGCGAGATCGGCAGCGTCGACCAGACGCGGTCGGCGCTCACCGAGCACTTGCCTCCCGCGTCCTCGAGCTCGACCTGATGCTGGCTCGCACCGAGCCGTAGCTTCGTCACCGTGGTGCCGAGCATCAGCCGCGCGCCGTGCTCGAGTGCGCCGCTCGCGAGCGCCTCGCTGATCTGCCCGAAGCCGCCGCGCGGGTAGTAGAAGACGCCCTTCGTACTCGCGCCGCCGCCGGCGCCGCCGCCAGGCAGCAGGCGCTTCAACATCTTTCCGATCGAGCCCGACGAGACGCGACGTTGCGCCTGGATTGGCGACATCTCTTCCGGCGCGAGTCCCCACACCTTGCGCGCGTAGGGGAAGTAGAACTCCTCGCAGATCGTGCGGCCGAGCCCGCGCCGCAGCACCGTCGCGAACGATTCGTCGCCACTCGTCGCGCCGCGCGGAAGCAGCTTCGCCGCGAGATCGAGCGCGACGCCGGCTCCAAAGCGCGGCGGGGTGCGCAGGGCCAGGTCGCCCGCGCGCAGCGGGAAGTGAATCCAGCGCCCGAGCAGGCGGATGCGCCCGTGGCGCGGGCGCGTCAGCAGATCCGTGCCGAGCCGCTCGCGAATCAGCGCGAGCACCTCGGCGTCGCTCGCCGGATGCAGGCGGTGGCTGCCGTAATCGGCGCGCAGGCCGGCGAGCTCGAAGCTGCCCGAGTTGCCGCCGACGCTGTCGCGCTGCTCGACGAGCGTCGTGTCCACGCCGCGGCGCGCGAGCGCAAAGGCCGCGCCGACGCCCGCCGGGCCGCCCCCTAATATCGCGACGCGGGTCACGGGTTGCTCGAGCGCGACGCGATCCGCGAGAGCTGATCCGAGAGCAGCCCGAGGCCCCACATCAAGAACGCGGTGATGAAAGCGAAGATCGCACTCTCGGAGAGGTTCTCGCGCGTCACGTCGTAGATGAACTTCGCGAGGCCGAGGGCGAAGAAGAACGCGCCCACGGGCAGGAAGATCTTCAGCGGGTTGAAGTAGACGATCGTGCGCAGGATCAAGAGGAAGAAGTCGTACGCGTGGCGCGGCCGGATCTTCGAGCTGCCCTCGCGCGCGCGGTAATCGATCGGATCGAAGCGCACGAGGTGATCGCGGCAGAGCGCTGAGAGCGTGATCGTGGTGGTGAACGAGAAGCCCGACGGCAGCAAGTGCTCGTACTGGCGCACGAGATCGCGCCGCATCGCACGCAGGCCCGAGTTGAGATCGGGGATCGGGCGGCCTGCCAGGTAGCTCGCGAGCTTTCCCAACACCCACTTCGCGGGCCGGCGCACGAGCGGGATCGCGACGTTCGCGCCGGTGCGCGCGCCGACGACCATTTCGTATGTCTCGCAGCCCGCGACCAGCGCCGGAATTGCACCGGCAGGGTAGGTGCCGTCCGCGTCCGTGATCACGATGACGTCGTATTTCGCGCGGCGAATGCCGGCCTTCAACGACGCGCCGTAGCCGCGGTTGATCGGCTGCTGAATCACGCTGACACCTTCCGCGCGCGCGCGCGCGCTCCGCGGTGCGATCCTTCGAGCCGTCGTCGACCACGAGCAGCTCGTACTCGAAGCCTGCGAGCACTTCACGCAGCTCGCGCAGCGTCGGGACGATCCCCTGCTCCTCGTTGAAGGCAGGAATCACGATGCTGAACGGGAGCTTC
>JANNKN010000635.1:0-4668 GCA_031396315.1 Deltaproteobacteria bacterium | reverse complement strand
GCTCTGGTGAGCGCGCCGGGCCGCGAGGAGCTCTCGCGCTTGATGTTCGAGAACGTCGCGCTGCTCGCGGGTGTGCAGCGGCTCGAAGCGTGGGAATCGCTGAATGCGTACAAGCATGACTTCCGGATCGCGGATCTGTCGGTGGCGACGGGTGGGCCGGGTGTGCGGAAGAGCGCGGGCAAGCGGGGCACGCAGCGCGCGTGAAGGCGGGCGGTCCTGGCGGCTGCGCATGAGCCGCTGCGCGGGATTTCAGAACGGGCGCGGGAGTCGCGTGATGAGCGGCGCCTCGGCGCCGCCTTCGGTGCGGATCTCGATGCAATCGCGCGCAGCGTCGGCGGTGAGCCTGAACGTGAGCGCCACATCGACGAACGCATCCTCGCCCTGGCGCTCCGAGACGCGCCCCGCCGCGCGGAACAGCAGCTCTTCGAGCAGCGACTTGCCCCATTGCTCGAGGCTCACCTCGCGCACCCGCTCGCTCTCCATGTCCGCGTTCTCCTCGTTCAAGCGCCGAGCTTCGGATCGAGCGCGTCGAGGTCCGCGATCGCCGCGGTGATGCGCGCGATCATCTCGAGCGACATCTCCTCCGGCTGCATGTCGGGCATCGTCGGCGGATGGCAGAGCGTCGGCGTCCACATCAGCAGCGCGGCAAAGGCTTGCTGGCGGTAGCGCGCGAACGCGGCGTCGAAATCGAGCGTGAGGCCGCACCGCTCGCGCATGCGCGCGAGGTAGCGCTCCAATAATGCTTGCTCCCAGGCGCGGCGGTCCGGGGTTGCGAGCGTGGTCATCAGGGCGTACGCGACGTCGCGGGACCAATGGCCCTTGCACACGAGCGCCCAGTCGCAGAGGCCCATCCTCCCGGCGCCGGTCTCGTACCAGTTGCCGAGATGAACATCGGAGTGCAGGAGCGTGCGTGGCTCGCGTTCGTGCGTCGCGAGCGAGCGCAGCGCCGCGGGCCAGATTTCGTGCTTGCGGGCGAGCACGGCGGCAGGGATCACGTCCGCGGCGGCGATCATCGCGAGGTCGTGGCCCTCGTGAATGCCGTTGTTCGCGCCGGTGCCGAAGAACGCTTCGTAGCTCGTCACCCAGCGCAGATCCGTCTCGAAGCGAGGGCTCGCGTAGAAGCGGCCGTGCAGCGCGGCGAGCGTGTCGACGATCTGCTCGGCTTGCGCGCGGGAGATCGCGGTTCGGTTGTTGCAAAAACTCGCCTGTTGGGTGGCGACGAGGTCCTCGAACAAGTGGATCGAGCGCCCCGACGCGCGGTCATAGGCGCTGTGAATCATCGTGGGCGCCTCGATCGCGAGCTCGCCCCGCAGCTCGCGGAAGAAGCGGCCCTCGCCCGCCGCGGCCATCCCCGATGACAGGCGTGTGAGCAACGTGGGCGTAGTTTTTGCGAATAGCTCCGTCGGCAGGCGCGCAGCGACACCGGCTTCGTTCCAGCGCACGCAGATCTGCCGCCGCACGCTCGAACCCTGATGACCGCCGCTCACCGCGACGTGCGTCGCGCGCGCCTCAGGATCAGCGCTGCCCATTACCGCCGTGATCCAATCCGGCGTGATCGCCTCCGCGCTCCACGGGACGTCGCCCTGCGATCGCGCGAGCGGCCGCGTGAGCGCGTCCCACACCACGTGCGCGCCGATCCGGGCGCGCGTGCGGAGTGCGCCGATCTCGTGGGAGCCGCCGAGCGTCTTCACAGTGTCGCGACTCGTTCCCCTGAGAGCAGCATGAATCCTCCGCTCGGCTCCGCCTCGCTGCGCGCGGCGAAGCGTCGCTTGCCTCAGGCAGCCGGACGAATCGCGCCCGCTCCGATCTTGCCGTTTCGTAACAACTGCCCGGGCGTCGCGCCCGTGCACTTGCCTTCCTCGAAGGTGACGACGCCATTCACGAGGATGAAGCGGTAGCCCTCGGCTCGCTGGATGCGGCGCCACTCGTTCGCCGGGAAGTCGTGTGCGATCTCGAAATCCCACTCCGGCAGACGCTTCAGCCGCGCGAGGTCGTAGACCACCACGTCCGCGGGCGCGCCCTCGCGCAGGTAGCCGCGATCGGTGAAGCCCGCGGCCTGCGCCGGCAAGTAGCTCAGGTGGTAGTGCGCCTCTTCGAGCGTGAGCTTGCCGGTGTCGCGCACGAGCCACGTGAGCAGATCGGTGGTGTAGGTGCCGCCGGTGAAGAACTTCACGTGCGCGCCGCCGTCCGAGACGCCGGCCATTACGTACGGGTCGTTCATCAACTCGCCGACCTTCACTGGATCCGAGCTCGTGGCGTCGCCGCCGCGGAACTCGACGTCGAGCCCGCCCGCCAGCGCGATGTCGAGCATCGCGTCGTTCGGGTGCTTGCCTTCCGCGCGCGCGATCTCGCCGACTTTCTTGCCGAGGTATTTCTCGAGCTCGGGATGGCCCGGCACTTGATTCACGATCACGTTCTCAGGGATCGTGTTGGCGCCGATCGGCATGAGTAGCGCGTACTCGTCGCGCATGCGCCGCCGCACGTCGGGGTCCGCCATGCGCCGCGCCTTTTCCGCCTTGCTGCCCTGGGTTGCGTAATTCCACGCCGGGCTGCCGTCGTAGAGGTTCCAGAGGTCGAGCGTGAACGCGAACCAGGTCCGCGCGCTCGCGCCCTGCGCGTACATGCGCAGACCGCGCTCGTTGCACTCGTGAACCCACTTCAGTTCGTTGCGATGGAAATCGGGGGCGTCGTCGAGGGCGGCGATGGCATTATGGAGAATCGGCCGCTGCGCACGCTCGGCGAGCTTCTCGAGGAACGACCGATCGCGGCTCTTCTCCTGACCGTCGGCGTGCACAGGGTCGCCGCCCTGCGCCTGGGTGATCTGGATGAAGCCTTCGTCGCGCTGACGCAGCACGTCGGCCAGCGCGAGCACGTCCTCGTCGGCCATCGTGTCGGTCGGCATCGGCGTGCCGTCGTAATCAGCCTGGATCGAGTGCGCGCCGAGTCGTTGGAGCGAGAAGCCGCACGCGCCCGCCTCCATCGCCTCGTTCAGCAGGCGCTGCATCTCGCGCTGCTCCGCGGGCGTCGCCGGCCGGCTCTTCGCCGCCTCGAGGCCCATCACGTAGACCATCAGCGAGGTGAGAGGCACGTAGCTCACGATGTTCACGCCCTTCGGCAACCGCTCCAGGTTGTCGAGCCACTCCGGGAACGTCTCCCACTGCCACGGCATGCCGGCCTTCATCGATTCGTACGGGATCTGCTCGGTGCGCGTCATCATCAGCAGCGAGCGCTCGCGCTCTGCGGGCCTAACAGGTGCGAAGCCGAAGCCGCAGTTACCGAGCACGAGCGAAGTGACGCCGTGCCAGCCCGAGATCGTGCAATACGGGTCCCAGTGGATCTGCGCGTCGTAATGACAGTGCAGGTCGACGAAGCCGGGCGCCACGATCTGCCCGCTGGCGTCGAGCTCGCGCGTCGCCTGCCCCGCGGCGATGCGTCCGATCTTCGCGACGCGCCCGTCCTTGATGCCCAGATCGGCTCGCAGCCGAGGCAGGCGCGTTCCATCGATCACGGTTCCACCACGGATCACGGTGTCGAACTTGGGCATGGCTGCCTCCGGCCTCGCGGCCTGCGAGGCATTGGGGTTCAGATCGCCGCTACGAAATTTGAAGGCCCTTCAGCTCGCCGTCCGCGCGCCACTTGCGGATCAGCTCGTGGTACTCGATCGGCCCGCCGCCGTATTGCTCGTCTGCGATGCCCTTGCCCACGCCCGGCCTGCCCTCGTTGTTGTAATAACCAGGCGTACACTCGGCGAGAAACGCGAGGCCGAGCTGCGCCTTGGTTCGAATCGTCGAGACCCACGCGGCTTCGGCTTCCGGCGTCGGTTCGAGGCACACCGCCCCCCGCCGCTTCGCCTCGACGAGCACATCGCGGATGTGATCCGACTGCTCGTAGAGCATGTGCGGGAAGTTCGCGGTGAAGCCGTTTTGCGTGAGGCCCATGTGGAAGCAATTCGGGAAGCCGTGGCTGTAGAAGCCGTGCAGCGTGCGGAGGCCCTGCTGCCAGTGCTCGGTGAGCGGCTTGCCCCCGCGCCCGTAAGTCTCGAAGCCCGCGCGGCGCGTGTACGCCGTGCCCACTTCGAAGCCCGTGGCGAAAATGATGCAGTCGACCTCGTAGAGCGTGCCGTCGAACTGGATGCCCTGCTCGGTGATGCCATCGACTCCACGGCCACGCGTGTCGATGAGCCTGACGTTCGGGCGGTTGAACGTCGGCAAGTAGTCATCGTTGAAAGTGGGCCGCTTGCAGAACTGCCGATACCACGGCTTCAGCGCCTCGGAGGTCGCGTTGTCCTTCACGGTGGAATCGACGCGCGCGCGCACCTGATTCATCTTCTTGAAGTCCGCGAGCTCCATGTTGCGCGCGGATCGGCAATGCCGGCAATGCGAAACGCCGACGGCCCCATGTCGGTGCCGCGGCGATTGCCGCCGAGGTCGAGAGGAACGCCGATGATGTGAACCGCGCGCATGAGAAGGGCTGTTTGGTTATTGGTAATTGGTTATTGGTTATTCGTAATTGGTTATTGGTTATTTCGCTTCTTGTATGTAATGGAAATCCCCTCGTGGCCTGGTGACACCGTCGTGTTCAGCGCTTGCGGATGCGCGTGGATGGCCGCGAGAAAATCCGGCATGTCCTTCTTCTTGTTGATCACGTTGTGCGCGAGAAACAGCCCGC
>JANNKN010000632.1:0-1790 GCA_031396315.1 Deltaproteobacteria bacterium | reverse complement strand
CGTTGGCGCTGCGCGGCGCATTCCCGCGCCGCTGCGGCAGCGCGAACGGTGCGAGCGCGAACGCGTCGGGGCGTTGCGCATCGGCGAGCGCGGGCGCGCCGACGCGTTCGGGCCCGCACAGCGCGGCGAGCTCGGCGAGGGTGCGGCTGAGCGCAGCGGGCGCGGGGCCGGCGGGCGCGAAGAAATCGAGCTGGTTGCCGCGCTGTGCCGCGCCTTCGGTTGTTACGGAGATGGCGTCGATCGCAGCGCTCGGCGGCGCGGCTTCGAGCGCGAGCGCGGCGAGGCGCAACACGCTGCGCACGTCGAGCGTGGGCGCGGCGAGGCCGAGCGTGCGCACGTCGCGGCCGCCGCCTTCGAGCGTGAGGCCGAGCGTGAGCGCGCCGAACGCGAGGCCGCGGCCCGCTAGCCGCGCGGCGAGCCGCGCGAGTAGGCCGCGCAGCACGAACAGCAGCGGCTCGAGCTGCGCGACGGGCGCCTCGAGCTCGGTACCTTCCTCGAAGTGTGCGGCATCCGGTGCGCGCGGTGGCGGCGCGGAATCCTCGCCTCGTGCGAGCGCGAGCAGCGGCAAGAGCGCGGGGCCGAGGCGGTTCAGCAGCGCGCGCTCGGGCGTTCGTAACAAGTCGCCGACGCGGCGTAGGCCAAAGCGCGAGAGCGCGTCGGCGAGCGCGTCGTCGGGGTTCAGCAGATCGAGCGCGAGCGGCGCGAGAAAGGCGGAGTCGCCGCCGGGGGCGATGACGTGGGCGCACGTGTACCTGGGTGTTTCCGGGCTTGGGGGGCGCGCGCGCGTTGGGGCGTTCCGCACATCGTGCTGCGCGCTCTCTTTGGCTTCGCTCGCCTTCGCGGACTCCGGCTCGCTGCGCGCCGCGTCATGCGTCGAGGACGTACCTCGGTGGGCGCCCGCGGCTTGCGGATTGTTTCGAGCCCGCGTTTCGTCGGTAGACGCGTGTCGTCGGCCCGTGGCGCCGCTTCGCTCTCGGTTCCCTTCGCTACCCCGCTGTATTTCGCTCGCGCACAGCACGCTGCGCGCGAGCAGCCGTGCCGCGATCAGCGCGGTGCCGCGCGTGTCCGCGATTGCGACGACCGCGGGCAGGCCGAGCTTCTCTGCGCGCGCCAAGAGCGCGGCCGCGAAGCCGGCTTCGCTGGGGTAGAGCGCCGCGATGCCGCGCGCATCGACGAAGACCGCGGCCTCCGCGGCGTAGAAGCCGGGCGCGGGCGGCGCGAGCTCGGCGCGCGGCGCGCAGGCGAGGGCGGCGTCGCACAGCGCTTCGCGCGCGGCGCGCTCCTTCGCTGGGGAGATCACGCGCACGGAGAGCGCGGCGCAGACGGCGCGGGCGTGCACGACGCCGCTGCCGACGCGCACGCCCGCGCGCTCCGCCTCGGGCGAGCAGGCGAGCACCTCGCCGCGCGGCCCGTGCGCCGTCGCGATCGCGAGCGGACGCCCGCGCAGCTCCGGCTCCGCGCGCAACTCCGCGGAGAGAGGAAGTGCCTGTACGAGCAAACAGGCAATGCGCTGCTTGGAGATGCGCATTTCTTCCTTGGCTTCGCTCGCCTCCGCAGACTCCGGCTCGCTGCGCGCCGCGTCATGCATCGTGCGCGCACTCGCTTGGGCGCTCGCGGCTTGCTGCTTGCTGCGAGCCCGCGTTTCGTCGTCAGGTGAGCGTCGCTGGGTTGGAGCGCCGCTTCGCTTCTGTCGAGCGGCGTGCTCCAGATCGGTGGCGCTAGTTCGGGTCTGATCCCGAGGCGCGCTTTCCGCGGCGGAGCTGGTCTCGTCGCGCCGTGCGAACGCGCGC
>JANNKN010000628.1:0-5057 GCA_031396315.1 Deltaproteobacteria bacterium | reverse complement strand
GGTAGCGATATGCTTATCCGGAGTATCGGGCGATCTCCGCGAGGTACTGGCCGCTGCGGACGCGGGCTCGGCGCGCGCTGCGCTCGCGTATGAGCGATTCATCCTGTGTGCGAAGCGGGCGATCGGTTCGATGATCGCCGTACTCGGCGGACTCGACGCTCTCGTATTCACCGGCGGCATCGGCGAGAACAGCCCGCGCGTTCGGCGCGACCTGACCTCGTCCCTGGCCTTTGTAGGCGCACATCTCGACGCAGAAGCCAACGAGGCTGCCGCGAACGACGTGGATGTCGCGCGCACGAGCTCCGCGGTAAGGATCCTCGTGGTTCGCGCGCGCGAGGATCTCGTGATCCTCCGGGAAGTGATCCGGAACCGCGCCCGCGCAGGCTGAGAATCAACCGTCCGCCTCGGGCCGGCCGCGTCATCGGTGCCCAGCCGCGTCACCGGTGCCCAAGCGCGTCACCGAGCGGCAAGTCGCCGCGTAGCGTCTCGCCCCTGCTGTCCCTTCTTCCGCACTCGCGTGATTCGGCTCACGCGGCTCGCTCGCCAAGGGCCGATGGGAAGGGTGCCGCGCAGGCTGGGGTTGCGCGCAGGGGGTGAGCAATGGCTCGAAAGCGTTGGCTGCTAGTTGCGTGTCTTTTGCTCGTGAGCGCTGCGCCCGCCGCAGCGGACCCCCCCTTCGGTACGAAGGTGGATCTGGCGTGCACGACGAACGGCTGGGTGCCCGCGCGCCCGTACAACCCGAACGGCTTGGTCACGACCGATCCGAAGAAGGTGAACTGCGGGCTCTGTCACGCCAACGCACTGAAGCCCACCAAGTCGCTGAACCCAGACGGCCTGTTCTACAAGGCGTCGGGGCGCACGGATGTCTCGCGGTTCTGCGGGCCGCCGGTCGCGGTCAACCATGCGCCGGTGTTCGCCGCCGTGAGCGCTCAGCAAGCGAACGTTGCCCAACTCTTTCAGCTCGTCGTGCGCGCGACGGATGCGGATGGCGACGCGATCGCGCTCTCGATCTCGAACAGTCCGGCGGGCGCGACGTTCACGGACGCCGGCAACGGCAGCGGCACGTTCCGCTGGACGCCCGGCGCGGGCCAGACCGGCAACCGCATGGTGACGTTCCACGCGACCGACGCCGGCGTGCCGATGGCGAGCGCGACGCGCGACGTGACGATCAGCGTGGGTGCGGTGACGAACCGGCCGCCGGTGCTCGCGGCGATCGGCGACCAGCAAGTCGACACGGGTATGGCGCTCGCGCTCACGTTCGCGGCGACGGATCCGGACGCCAACTCGCTCACCTTCTCCGTCCAGCCGCTGCCGAGCGGCGCGACGCTCACGGGCAGCCAGTTCAATTGGACGCCGACCGCGGGCCAGGTCGGTAGCTACCCCGTGACGGTCAGGGTCACCGACAATGGCACGCCGACCGCGAACGACACGGAGGCTCTAGTGATTACGGTCGGCCAGGTGAATCGCGTGCCGCAGCTCTCGCCGATCGGGAATCGCTCCGTCGATCTCGGGCAGACTGCGCGCATCGCGCTCGTCGCGTCGGACGCGGATCAGGACCGCCTGACGCTCGCGTGCACCGGCTTGCCGAGCGGTGCGACGCTCACCGACATGCAGGACGGCACTGGCGAGATCGTCTGGTCACCGACCGCGGCCAGCATGAATTCGGTCACGTGCAGCGCGAGCGACAACGCGCTGCCGCCGGGCGTCGCGCAAGAGACGTTCACGCTCGCCGCGCGCGATCCGGCACCGCCCGCTGGCTCGCCGGTCGTTGGCGAAGCGAGCTGGCTGCCGGATCGCGGGCGCGGGATGCTGCGCGTGCTCGGCGACGTGCCCGGCGCGTCGGAGGAGATGCCGATCGAGATTTTCGCGTTGCTTGCGGATGGCTCGGCGGTGAAGCTCGGGCACCGTCCCGCCAATGGGAGTGGCCACTTCACGGCGATGCTCAACCCGTTCATCGCTCCGTGTCAGGTGGCCGCCGCGGCAAACGGGCTGATGGGCGCCGGAGTTCCCGTCACCGACGCACCGGCGGATTGCGACATGGCGCCGATGCTGAGCGTGCGCGCCAAGGGCAGCTGCGACGGTTTCAAGCTGAGAGTGAAGGGCCGGCGCGCGCCTCCGGACGCAGTCATTACGGGCGTCGATCTCGCAACGGGCGACGTGCTGTTCACGCTGCAGACCACGCGCGGTGGAAGCTTCCACACGCGAGCCGCGGTGGGCTCCTTCGTGCACTCGCTCGGGATCGAGGTCGAGTCGGCGGGCCAAACCTGGACGCTTCCGGAGGCGGTCGAGGTGCGCGGGTGTAACTGAGCGGCGGATCGACGGCCGCAGCGGTCACTGGTCGCGGGTGCCGCTCGGGCGTCAGTCCGCCGCGCGCACCGTGTAGTGGTCCGCGAGCTCGCCGTGCTCCGGATCGTCCGGCGTGCGCGCGTAATCCCAGTGCCAGCGCTGCGCCTCGACCCCTGCAATTCGCTCGCCCGGCGCCGCCTTCCCGTTGTGCGCGCGCAAGAACGCGGCGAGCAACGCTTCGGCCAGCGCGCGCTTCTTCGGGTCGCCGTCGAAGCTCTGTCGGATCACGCGCCGATGGCGCGCATCGCGCAGCGCGGGAAGCGCGACTTCGATCGGGGCGCGCCGCCGTTCGCCGGATTCGAAGGTCGCGACCACGGCCAGCCAGTCGATCTCGCCCGTCAGGTTGGGCTTCGAGTACATCTGCATCGCGGTGAACGGGAACTCCTCGATGCGAACCGCCCAACAAGTGATCAGGAGCGCGGCCAGCGCTCGCACGCGGCGCGGCCAGGCAGCGGAGACGAGCGTCGTCGGCACGAGCTGCGGTAGAGGCGCGCGGGCGCCCACGCCGCCGACCGTGAAAATCGCTTGCAGCAGGATCAGATCGAAGAACAGCACGTTCTGCAGCAACCAGATGCCGAGGTGCATGCCGAGCATGATCGCCGGCAGCACGAGGCGCGCGCGTCGCGAGAACAGCACGAGCCCGTAGCCGATCTCACCGGCGAGCGTCGCGAGGCCGATTGCCCAGTAGAGCGCGTCGGGCGCGTGCAGGAGGCGCAGCGTCAGCCCCCAGTCGAACTGCATGGGACTCAGCGTGTCGATCAGCAGCACGCTCTTCAGGTTCTCGGCGTGCGGCCAGTCGAGCCCGCCGCGGCGCAGCTTGCTGAGGCCCGCTTCGACGTAGGGAAGCGCGAGCGCCATCCACACGAGGAAGCGTGCCCAGCCGTACTCGAGCGTCGCGGCGTTGGCATCGGGCACGGGCTCGCCGCGCCGTGCGCGCAGCCAGCGATCGAGCGAGAAGCCGTCGCCGCAGGGCGTGAATGCCAACACCGCCAGCAGGTAGAGAGGAATTAGGCCCGTGTGATAGAACCATGCGTACTGGCGCAGGATGCCCGCGAGTACGAGATACGCGGCGGCGGCGAGCGGCACGCTGAGGCGCGTGCGAAAGCCGAGCGCGGCGCAGGCGAGCAGCGCGATCGTCGCAGCCTGGAAGACGCCGAGCGCGAGGGGGCTCGCGACGAAGCGCTCGAAGCCGATCGGCAGCGCGTAGAGCAGGCCGAGCACGGGCCCGACACCGTGAATCATCGCGCGCGGCAGCAGCGCGCTGCTCGGCAGCTGCTCCCAGAGTGCGCTCGCGAGCAGCACGCTCGCAACGAGCGCGCGGATCGCGCCGAGCGCGAGCGGCGTTGCGGGCGGCACGAAGCGCTCGGCGAAGCGCGCGCTGCGCGTCGCGAACGCGAAGCCCTGATAAGCGAGCAGCGCGAGCAGCGCCCAGCGCCCGTCTTCGCGCCAAGCGGCGAGGTAGTACGCGAGCGAGTGCCGCGACTGCGCGCGGGTGAGGGCGCGCGCGAGCGGTGTCCACCATTGCGCGGCGTCGGCGCCGTGCAGCCAGGCGATCAGCGCCGGCGCGAGCCACTCGCCGAGCACGAGCCAGCCGAGCGCGAGCGCGCCGAGCCGCCGCAGCGCGCTCGCCGCGGGCGCCTGGCTCACAGGAAGCGTGCGCGCAGCTCGGGGCTCGGGAGCCAGCACGCGTCGCGCTTGCCCCAGCGCGCATAACGATTGCGCGCGACCCAGTCGTACGCGAGATCGCGGAGCGGGCGGGGCACGAGCTTCAGGAATGGCGCGAGCGTCCAGAGGCCGCCGAGCCGTCGCGCGATTTCGAGGCCGGCGTCGCTCTTCGTCCAGTGCGCGTCGCCCGCCACCAACACGACGGTGTCCAGCGCATCCAGCGGGAGCTGGTGCTTCGCGAGCAGCGCGCGACCGGCGTCGCTCTGCAGCGACGCGAAGCGGAAGCGCCCCTCCGGATCGCGCGCGATGACCCACTGCACGGAGCTCTGGCAGAGGTTGCACACGCCGTCGAACAAAAGGATGGGGCCGCTGTCGGTCGTCACGCGCCGCACGTTAACGCCGCCGCGAAGCCGGGCGCACACGCGGCGAGCGAACCCGCGCCGCCGTCAGCGCGAGTCGCGCGCAAAGAATTTCTTGCGCGTGCTCGAGATCGCGCGCTCTTCGCGGAAGCCCTCGGCCGCGAGCCCCGCGAGTAGCTCGCGCGTCTTCGGCTCGCCGATCACGTGGGGGTGAAGCTCGAGAATCAGCTTGCGCACGCCACGCCAGTCGATGGCGGGCAACAGAGCCGCCTCGCCGCCCTCGATGTCGATCACCACGCAGCTCGGCGCGACGCGCCGCATCAACTCGTTGACGGCGAGCTGCGGGACGCGGACGCGGGTGGCCGCGGCGCTGCGCGCGAGCAGGGAGGACGACACGAACTCGCCCTCGACGAACAGCTCTGCCTCGCCGTCCTCGCGCGCCAGCACCGCGTGGACGACCTCGGGCGCGACGCCATTCGCCGCATGCGTCGCGCGGATCCGCGGCAGCAGTGCCGGGTTCGCCTCGACCGACGTGACGCGGGCGCTGCCGACGCGCAGCGCGCAGAGCGTGGAGATGAAGCCCGAGCCCGCGCCTACCTCGAGCACGACGTCGTCGTCGGCGACGCGCAGCTGCACGCAGCGCGCTTCACCGCGCTCATAGCGCTCCGCGTAAAGCGCGCTCCGCAG
>JANNKN010000606.1:0-2666 GCA_031396315.1 Deltaproteobacteria bacterium | reverse complement strand
ACGAGCATCGCCGCGTCGAACGGCAGCTGCCCCGCGTGATTCGCGACCAACAACACGCGGCCCTCGGGCACGTGCTCGAAGCCGCGCGCCTCGACGCGGAAGTAGTGCCGATAGAGGAGCCCCATCAGCAGCAGCTGGCTGTGCGCTGCGCGCGGCTCCATGCCGAATCGGTCTACGCCGTACTCGTTGAGCGCGGAGGGAATGCGCGCGAGGCGCTCGGCGATCTCCGCGTCGAGCTCGCGCACCGATTCCGGCAGCGCGCGCGCGAGCAAGCGCGCCAGCTTCGAGAGCGCTCGCAGAGCATCGTTCAGAGCGCCCGCCTCGCTCACGACTCGCTCTTCCGTTCGCGCTGCGCGGCGAGGGTTTCCTTCAACGAAAACAGCGGCTTCCAGCCAGTGGCTTGCACGAAAGCCTCACCTGAAATCGTGACCGGAAACTTGAGGTAGTCGATCGCGCCTTCGGGCCACGGCACGAGCCCCGCCGCGAAGCTCGCGCGGATCCACGGGCGCATCGCGAACTCGGGCAGCGCGAGCGGTTGGCGGTGCACCTCGGCGATCGCGGTGCGCAGCGGAAGCTGCCCGGGGCCCGTCACGTTGAAGACGCCCTGCACCTCGCGCGTGAGCGTCAGCGCGATCGCCTCGGCCCAGTCGCCCTCGTGCATCGCCTGCATCAGTGGGTCGTAGCCGAGCACGGTCGGCGGGCGCATACGCCGCAAATAATCCGCGAGCATCCCGGTCGAGTGCGGGCCGAGCACGTGCACCGGACGAAGCACGGCGGTGCGAACCGCGGGCACGCGCCACACGAACGCGCTGGCGATGGCATCGACCTCCACGCGGTCGCGGATCTCCGGGTAGCTGCGGCTCGCGGAGAGCGGCTCGTCTTCGCGCATGTAGAGCGGGTTCTCGGCGGCCGCGCCGTAAACCGTGCTCGTCGAGATCACCACCAACTGCGCGACGCCGAACGCGGCGCAGTGGTCGAGTAAGGCCTTGGTGCCGCGCACGTTCAGGTCGTGCCGTGCGCGTGCGTCGCCGCGCATCTCGCGCCGCACGCCGAGGTGCACGACCGCGTGCGGCCGCTCCGCGCGCATCGCTTCCTCGAACTCGCGCTTGCGCAGGTCCGCGACGTGCATCGAGATCTCGCGAGGCCGCGCGGGCCACGGCCGAACATCGGCGCCGCACACCGTCCAGCTTTCTGCGAGCCGGCGCGCGAGCAGCCGACCGAGCGGGCTCGCGATCCCCGTGATGAGCACTTTTTTCATGACCGGGCCCCACATCCAGCGGAAAAGCATCGGACAACGGAGCAAGTGGCCTGAATCTCGCCCTCGGCGCACTTCCACTCGGAGGATGGAGTCGGTAAGGTTGCCCCGCCCGTCGCCCCCCAGGGGCTGCGACGCACGTCACCGACACGTCTCCTACAGAGGATGGGCTTGGCCGAATCCGCACCCCAGTACGAGCCGATCAAGATTCCGCTTTCCGATCCCGTTCACGGGCTCGACTCGGTGACGGGCCGCCTTGGCGTACCCGAGTGGTGGCCGACCGGCGCGCGCGTCTCGGTCGTGATCGCGCAGGCGTCGATCGAAGAGGATCCGCTGCTCGACACGCTGCAGAAGGCGCTGACCGAGCGGAAGTACCTGACGCTGCGCTTCCCGATGCCGTTCATGGCAGCAGAGAAGAAGAAGCCCGACGAGCCGCTCGTGATGGTGCGGACTTATCAGGCCGCGATGCAGGTGCTCTCCCAAGATCCCAGCGCAGCGCCAGCCTACGTGTTCGCCGGCGGCAAGAACGCCGGCGCGATCGCTGCCGCGCACGCCGCCACGACGCGCATGCGCATCCAAGGGCTGTTCTTCCTCGGCTACCCGCTGCACAAGCAGGGCGACCCGAAGGACGTTCGCGATGAGCGCCTCTACCGAATCATTACGCCGATGCTGTTCGTGCAGGGCTCACGCGACCGCCACTGCGAGCTGCCCGCGCTGCGCAAGACGCTGACGCGCGTTGGTGCGCCGGTTCAGCTGCACGTGGTCGAGGAAGCCGACCACTCGCTGCACGTGCCGAAGAAGGGCCCGCGCACCCAAGACGAAGTGAATCGCGAAGTGCTCGCGGTGCTCGAGACGTGGGTGCGCAAGACGCTCGGGAACGCGTAGCCGCGCGCACCTCGCGCTGCGCTGCGCCACGCGCGATGCCCTGGCACACGATTTCGCCCGCGTCGAAGGTCCGCACGGGCCAAGTGCTCGCCTTCACCGTCGCAGGCCGCCTACTCGCGGTCGGACGCACCGCGGCCGGCTACTTCGCAGTCGACGGCACCTGCCCGCACGCAGGCGGCAGCCTCGGTGAGGGCGAAGTCGAGAACGAGTGCGTGATCTGCCCCGTGCACGGCTACGCCTACGACGTGCACTCAGGCGAAGGCAAAGACGACGGAGCGCGCGTGCGCGTGCACAAAGTCGAGCTCGACGGCGACACCCTCCGCGTCGAACTCCCGGACTGACGCGCACAGAATCTTCGACGATCCCCCCGCAGCGGCTCGATCCCCGCACACACCTCAACGCACGCACGCCGGCAGAGCGGCTCGACGCCCCCCTGCCGGCGCCCCTCCCAAAAAACCCGTGTCATGCACAACCAAGCCGAGGAGCGCGTTGCGGCGGGCCGGGGGCTGCGGAGCGCAAATCAAGC
>JANNKN010000007.1:0-6251 GCA_031396315.1 Deltaproteobacteria bacterium | reverse complement strand
AAACTCGGCACGTGAGTACGGAGGCCAAGCGCGAGCTGTGGGGCGCCGAGACGCAGAAGGCGATCGGCAACTTCCCGGTCTCCGGCGAGCCGATCCCGGTTCCCGTCGCCCGTTGGCTCGGCCGGATCAAGGCGGCCGCCGCGCGCGTGAACGCCGAGCTCGGTCTGCTCGACGCCGACAAGGCCGAGCGGATCGCGGCGGCGGGAGATCGCGTAGCAGCGGGCGAGTACGACGACCAGTTTCCGATCGACGTCTTCCAGACCGGCTCAGGGACGAGCTCGAATATGAACGCGAACGAGGTGATCGCCAGCCTCGCCGGGGAGGGCGTGCACGCGAACGACGACGTGAACATGGGCCAGAGCTCGAACGACGTCTTCCCCTCGGCCGTCCATCTCGCGGCGCTCGGCGAGCTCGAGCACGACCTCGTGCCGGCGCTCGAGCAGCTCGCCGTGAGCCTCGACGCCGCGCTCGCAAGGGCTTCGGCGAGCGAGCTCGGTGGGATCCTCCGGCGCTTCAAGTACGCCGAGCTCGCACGCATCAGCGTGCGCGAGGCCACTGACGAGCTCGTGCCGGTGGAGCGTGTGCAAGAAACGCTGCACGAGCTCTCGGCGCTCGCGGAGACGATCCTCGCGCGTGCGTTCACCCGCGTCGCTGCCGAGTTCGAGGACGAGGTCGGCGCGCCGCGCTGGCGCGACTCGAGCGGTGCGCAGCTCGCGCCGCGCTTCAGCGTGCTCGGGCTCGGCAAGCTCGGCGGCGAAGAGCTCAACTACTCGTCCGACGTCGACTTGATCTACGTGTACGAGAGCCCGCCGCCGGATGCCGAGCCGCTCTCCGGCGGCCCGCGCGAGCTGGCGCCAGCCGATTATTATGCGCAGCTCGCGCGCCGCTTCGGGAGGCTGATCGCGGAGCGTGGACACGAGGGCTTCCTCTACCGCGTCGATCTCGAGCTGCGGCCCGAGGGTGCGATGAGCCCCCTCGTGCCTTCGAGCGACCGGCTGCTGCTCTATTACGACGGCCATGCGGCGACTTGGGAACGCGCGGCGTTCATGAAGGCGCGCCCGGTCGCGGGCGATCTCGCGTTCGGTTGGAGCCTCGCGCGTCAGATCGACCCGATGATCTATCAGGAGAATGTCGACGTGGCGGGCATCGAGTCGATCCGCGAGATGAAGACGCGCATCGAGCGTGAACACGCGAACGCGGAGCTCGACATCAAACTCGGTGCAGGCGGAATTCGCGACGTCGAGTTCGTCGCGCAGGCGCTGCAGCTGTTGCACGGAGCGCGCGCGCCGCAGGTGCGCGGGCGCTCGGCGCCAGGCGCGCTGGTCGCGCTCGCCGAGGCGAAGCGCATCTCGGAGGAGATGCGCGACGAGCTCCTCGCGGCGTATCGATTCCTGCGCCGCGTCGAGAACCGCCTGCAGATGGAGGACGAGCGTCAGACTCATGCGTTGCCCGCGAACGGCCCCGCGCGCGAGCGCCTCGCGCGCACGCTCTTCGCCGGCCCGGATGCGCTCGCGCGTTTCGACGCACGCATCGACGAAGTGCGCGGTGCCGTGCGCGCGCACTTCGAGGCGCTCGTGCAGCGCCCCGGTGGCGGCGCGCATCTGCTCGAGCACATCCGGCAGCAGGCGCCCCGCCTGCTCGCGGCGCCGCGCATGCTCGAACAGCTCGGCGCGCTCGCGGATCGCGTTGCCGCCGAGATCGCCGCGTCGCCAGACCCCGCGCGCGCCACCAACAATTGGCTGCGTTTCGTCGAAGGCATCGGCGGGCGCAGCTTCTACTTCGGGCTCTTGCTCGATCGACCCGAGCTCGTGCCACGGCTCGTGCGCTTGTTCGCGCTATCGCGCTTCCTGTCCGACGTCGTCGCGCGCGTACCGATCCTGATCGAGCCGATCTTCAGCGACCCGGCGCACTTCATCGCGACCCGCGAAGAGCTTGCGACCGGCTTCGCCGCGTTGCGAGCGGAGCGCTCGCGCGGCGACGCGGCCGACGAAGAGGCCGCGCTCGCGACGATGCGCCTCTTTCAGCAGCGCGAGCTCGTGAACATCGGGCTGCTCGACTTATCAGGGGAGATTGCGCAGCGCGAAGTCGAGGCGGCCCTCACGGACGTCGCGGAGGTGTGCCTCGACGCCGGCCTCGAGGTGGCTCGCGCACAGCTCGCGCGCGCGGCGCCGAACGCCTCCGCGGAGATTGCGCGCGGCGAATTCCTGATCGTCGGCATGGGCAAGCTCGGTAGCCGCGAGCTCGGTTACGGCAGCGATCTCGACGTGATCTTCCTCTACGACCTGCCCGGCGCGGCACCGGACGAGGTCGCGCTCGCGCAGGAGCCGTTCGTACGGCTCGCCCAAAAATTCAGCTGGGCACTCCAGACGCGCACCGGTGAAGGCATTTGTTACGAGGTCGACGCGCAGCTGCGGCCGTCGGGGAATCAAGGCGTGCTCGTCAGCTCGCTCGCTGGCTTCGAGCAGCATCACGCGGCGCACGCGCAGCTGTGGGAGCGGCAGGCGCTGCTGCGCGCACGACCGGTCGCGGGGAGCGCGCCGCTCGCAGCGCGCTTCGAGGCGCTGCGAGCGCGTCTGCTCACGCGCGCGCTTACCGATGGCGCCGCCGCCGAGGTCGATCGCGTGCGGCGCCGTGTCGAGAGCGAGCTCGCGCGCGAGAGCGCGCAGCGCCGCAACCTGAAGCTCGGGCGCGGCGGCTTGTTCGACGTCGAGACGATCGTGCAGCTACTCGCGCTTCAGTACGGCGCCGCGCATCCGGAGCTGCTCGAAGTCGCGACGACGGCCGTGTCGATCGGGCGGTGTGCGGCGCATGGGTTCCTCGGGCCGGTGCAGGCGAAGTCGCTGCTCGACGGCTGGACGTTCCTGCAGCGCCTCGCGAGCCGGCTGCGCATCGTCGAGAATCGCTCGATCAGCGACCTCGGCGCCGACCGCGCCGATCTCGACAGCGTCGCTCGCTCGCTCGGCTATGCGCCCTCGAAGCGCTCAGGCACGTCGCGCGTTCCGTTGCTCGACGATTATGCACGCCACACGGATGCGATTAGGCGCGTGTACGACGAGGTGATGCGGCGCGCGAGCTAATGCTCTCGCGGCCCGTGCCCCAGTTCCGCCCAGAACGCGCGCGCTCGCGCGAAGCGTGCCTGCGCTCGATCGTCGCGCGGACCCAGCACATGCGGCGCGGCGTCGGGCTCGTGCGCGCGCCAACGCGAATCTGCGGGCGTGCCCTCGCGCGCGAACGTCACCCAGTTCGCCTGCATCGCGCGCGAGAGCGCGCCCGCGGTCGCGTAGAGCATGCGCAGGGCTGGGCGCCGATGGCTGCCGAACACGAGCGGGAGCTCGAGCGCGTGACACGCGCCGATGCGGCTCGCGAGCAGTGGCGGCGCCCAGTTGAAGAGATACGTGTACGTCTCGGGCGTGTGCGTCGCGGCCAGCTCGGCGAGGCGCTCGGCGGGCGCGCGGAAGACGCGATGCGTTTGCAACAGGCTCCAGCGCTCGATCGGGAGCGCGCGCGGAAGCAGTTCCCGGTAGAGCGCGTGCGCTTCGTCGGCGCGAGCGGGCCCGATGACGCGCGTGATCACGCTGCGCAGCCGCGCCTCGTCCATCGCGCGCACGGCGCCACTCAGCAGGAACAGGTTGTACTCGTCGCGGTTCGTGCCGAGCAGCAGCGAGACGCCGCGCGCACTCCCCGCGGCGATCGCCTCGAGCGGCGGAGCGGGTAACAACTCGTCGTCGAGCGCGGGCTGCCACGGGAGCAGGCCCCATGGCGCGGGCACACTCGCCGCAGCGCGCCGCTGAGCGCTCACGAGCGCATCGAGGGGCACATCGCAGAGGCGCTCTGCCTGCGCCGAGCTGAGATCGAGCGCGCGCAGCAGCGCATGCGCCATGCGCGCGGCGCCATCGCGCGAGGACACGTTGTGCGCAGCGCCGCTCTGACAGATCGCGCGGCGGAAGCTGCCGCGCGCGCGTGGGCTGCCGAGCAGCGCGCCGATGCTCATCGCGCCCGCGCTCTCGCCGAATACGGTGATGTTGTCGGGGTCGCCGCCGAATGCGGCGGCGTGCTCGCGCACCCAAGCGAGGGCAGCGAGTTGGTCGCGCAGGCCGACATTCGATGCGAAGGGCCCGCCGCGTGCGACGGTGTCGAACTGGCCGAAGCCGAGCGCGCCGAGGCGGTAGTTCAGCGTGATCACGACGACGTCGTGCTCGCGCGCGAGCCGCGCCCCGTCGTACACGGGCGCGCTGCCCGCACCGAACGTGAATGCGCCGCCGTGGATCCACACGAGCACCGCGCGCTTGCGCGCATCGGCGCCCGGCGTGAAGACATGCACGCGCAAGCAGTCCTCGCCGAAGGCGCGCGGATTGCCCGCGATGCCTTGGAGCCACGTGGGCAGCACGCTGTGCTGAGGCGCACCGGGCCCCGGTTCGTGGCACTCGCGCACGCCGGGCCACGGCTCGGGCGGCTGCGGTGCGAGGAAGCGCAGGCGGCCCGCGGCTGCGCGCGCGTACGGAATGCCCATGAACGTGAGCGCGCCGCGGCGCACGGCGCCGCGGACTCTCCCGCTGCTGGTCTCTACGACGGCATCCACAGATTGTGTCCGCTACAAAGTTCCGCCCAATCTAGTGAGGCCGACGTGCCCTACGAGCGAATCTTCAATTTTTCTGCCGGCCCCGCCGTGATGCCCGTCGAGGTGCTCGAGCAGGCGCAGGGCGCACTGCTCAATTTTGCCGGAACGGGCATCGGCATCGCCGAGCACAGCCACCGCGGTGGCCCGTTCGAGAGCGTGATGAAGGAAGTCGAGGCCGACTGCCGATCGCTCGCCGGAATACCGGACGACTACGCGGTGCTCTTTTTGCCAGGCGGCGCGTCGACGCAGTTCTTTCAGCTTCCCGCGAACCTGCTCCCGGCCGACGGTACCGCCGACTACCTTCTGACGGGTGCGTGGGCCGAGAAAGCGCTCAAGGAAGCGAAGCTCTACGGCAAGACGCACGTCGCGGCGACCACCGCCGAAGGCAATTACCGCCGGATCCCGCGTGCGGACGAGATTCACTACAGCACGTCGCCGGTGTACGCGCACTTCACCTCCAACAACACGATCTTCGGCACGCAGTGGACGAGCGAGCCGCCCGCACCGCCCGCCGGCGCGTTCCTCGCCTGCGACGCCTCGAGCGACATCTTCTCGCGCCCGATCGACGTCGGGCGTTATGGCGTGATCTACGCCGGCGCGCAGAAGAACCTCGGGCCCGCGGGCGTAACGCTCGTGGTGATGCGGCGCGACCTGATCGAGCGCCACGCACGCGAACTGCCGACGATGCTCCGCTACGACACGCACGAGAAAGAAGGCTCGCTCTACAACACGCCGCCGACGTTCACGCTCTACCTGATGGGCCTCGTGCTGAAGTGGATCCGCAAGCAGGGTGGGCTGGTGGAGATGGCGAAGTTGAATCGGCGCAAGGCAGAAGTGATTTATGCCGGACTCGAGGCGGCGAGTGGCTTCTACGAGTGCCACGCCGGCGAGGGGAGCCGGTCGCTGATGAACATCACGTTTCGGACGCCGACGCCGGAGCTGGATGCGGAGTTCGCGAAGGAAGCGGAGCAGGCCGGGATGTCGGGGTTGAAGGGGCATCGGTCGGTCGGCGGAATGCGGGCGAGCGTCTACAACGCGTTTCCTTTGGCTGGATGCGAGGCGCTGGCTTCGTTGTTGCGGGAGTTTGCGAAGAGGAACGGGTAGGGCGAGGAGAAGAGAGGACGCTGCGGGCGAAGACTGCGCGGCGGGGAGAAGAGGTGCTGGGTGCGGGCACCGCGGACGCGCGGGGGCGGGGGCTCGCTGCGGCTCGGCGCTCGGCCGCTGCGCATCTGCCTCGGTGTACCTAACAGGTCCTCGGCGAGAATGAACGGGGCGTAGCTGGCTTGGGCGCGGCCTGCGCTTGGCGCTCGCCTCCGCGACCCCCGCCCCCGCGCGTCCGCTCTTGCCGGCGCGAGGGCGCGGTTGGTGCGGGCGTTTGCGTGGGGCGCATCGGGGACTCGCGCCTGCGTGGCATGGCTGCGTCGAGCGTGCGCGGGGGTGGGCATCGGCGGCCTACTTGGGAGGAGGGGTGGGGGGGGGGGCGGGGGGGGGCGGGGGGGGGGGGGGGGGGCGGGGGGTGGGGGGGGTGTGGGGGGGGGGGGGGGGGGGGGGGGGGGGGGGGGCGCGGCGGCGGCGGAGGGGAGGGGGGGGGCGGGGGAGGGGGAGGATTTTAATGATTTAAAAAAAAAAAAAA